>JAJZYD010000027.1 GCA_021806095.1 Microcaldota archaeon | reverse complement strand
CATTAAATGATGCATTTGCACTTGCAGATGAAGTTCTTGCAAAAGCAATTGGGGGATTGGTATGGACAATAACACAACCAAGCTTGATCAATATTGATTTTGCAGATGTGAGATCAATATTAGGAGGGGGACAGGTTGGATTCATAGCAGTTGGAAGTGGAAGAGGCACTGATAAGGTTGCAATTGCGGCTGATGGTGTTCTTAAAAACAAGCTTTTAGATGTTGATGTTGAGGGTGCATCAGGTGCACTTATACATATATCAGGAGGTCAATCATTAACAATAGGGGATGCAATAAAAGCGGGAGAAATTATAACAGATCAAATGGATCCAAAGGCAAATATCAAATGGGGTGCAAGAATTATACCTGGATATGATGAACAGTTAGAGATTGTTGCTATTATAACAGGTGTAAAGGGTGCAAGCATTCTTGGTAAGCTTGAGGAAAAGAAAAATTCATCAGTAAGTGGTTTAGAGATGATATAAAGTCATCTTTTATTTTTTTTGTTTTAGGTGATTAATATGGTAGAGGACGAATTTGTTGCCAGGTTAGGTGTTGTAGGACTAGGAGGAATGGGAAGCAATCTTGTAAACAGGCTTTATAATAATGGTATAAAAAGCGCCAACACAATTGCGCTTAATACTGATGCAAAGCATCTCAAAATAATTAATGCTCATAAAAAAATATTAATAGGTAAAGAAATAACAAAAGGCCTTGGTGCTGGAGGTTATCCTGAAATAGGCCAGAAATGTGTAGAGGTCAGCAGGGAAGAAATAAAGGAAGCAATAAGCGGATATGACATGCTCTTTCTTGCAGCTGGTATGGGTGGAGGCACTGGCGGAGGTGCAATAGCGACTGTTGCCCAAATGGCAAAGGAACAGGGCTCGCTTGTTGTTGCATTTGTCACATATCCATTTTCATTAGAGAGGAGCAGAAAGCAGAAGGCAGACTGGGGAATTAAACAATTAATAAAGAATGCGGATACAACTATAATAGTAGAAAATGACAGGCTTCTGAAGTTTGCACCAAATCTGCAAATTGAAAAAGCATTTGAATTAGCAGATAGCATTGCAACAAATGCTATAAAAGGGATAGCTGATACAATAATGCTTCCAAGTCTTATGAACCTTGATTTTGCAGATGTAAGATCAGTAATGAAAGATGCGGGCACTGCTGTAATAAATATAGGTTCTGGAGCAGGCCCAGAAAGAGTTAATAAAGCAATAGAGTCAACAATTAATCATCCATTGCTTAATATTGATGAAGAGGGGGGCAAGAGTGCATTAATACATGTAACTGGAAGTTCATCATTATCAATAGAAGAGGCAACAAAAGTAGGGGCTGGAGTAACTGAAAATCTTGATCAAAGAGCAAATGTAATATTTGGAGCAAGAATGCTTCCTGAACTTCAAGATCAAATAAAGGTAATGTCAATAATCACTGGAGTCAAGCCAAAGCTTGGTGAGTTCAGCAGACTATCAGCGTCAAATGAAGAGAATAGTTCAATATTTGAAAGCATTGAAAATATACTCTAATTTATAAAACTCTTTTTTCTTTCTTTTATTTTTTATTTTTTCTTTTTTTGTTTCAATATTGCAAAAAGCAAACAGCAAAAGGTTTTTATAATATAGTAGAAAAAGTAATAAATATTTTATACTGAAAAAAAATAATTAATTTTCCAAAAAATATATAAAATATATATAAATATAATATAATAAGATAAGTAAAACTAAATATAAATGTTTAACAAAGATTATTGTTGATTTTTATGGCAGAAAATGAATATCAGTTTGAATCAATGAAGGAGATTCGCGTAGGAAAATATATACTGATTGATGGAATACCATGCAAAGTAGTTGAGATTGATACAAGCTCTCCAGGCAAGCATGGTGCGGCAAAGATGAGGGTAACTGCAATAGGTATATTTGATGATAACAAAAAGACTATCATAAAACCAAGCAGTGCTGATATTGAGGTTCCAATAATAACAAAGAGAAAAGCCCAAGTGGTTTCAGTTAATGGCAATAATGTACAGCTTATGGATTCTGAAACATTTGAGGTCTACGAACTTCCATTAAAAGAGGAATTTAAAGACAAGATAAGCCAAGGCAAAGAAATAGAAATTATAGAAGCGATGGGCAAAAAAGCGATAGCAAAAGTATAATATCTAAATATAACAAAAGAAATTTAATAATAAATAATGATAAAATAATAATTTAAATAAATTAATATATAAATTGAATTAAATAACAAGGTATTTTTATGGAATTAAAGATAAATAAAGATGTAGAAAATAAAATTATGAATAGAAGGGAAATAGATTTTTATGTTGTGTCTGAAGATAAGACTATTTCCAAAGAAGAGGCAAAAAAAGAAATATGCAAAAAGCTTAATCTTAATCCAGAATTAACAATCATTGTTAAAATAGCACAGGAATTTGGGATGAAAAGAAGCAGAGTTTCTGCGCACAATTACAAAAATATGGATTCGCTTAATAAATTTGTACAAAAATATATTCCTGCAAGGTTAAATAAAAAGAAGAAAGAATCAAAAGGGACAACAGAGAAAAAAGCAGCTGCGGTTGAAACTAAAGCGGAAGCAAAGACTTAAGCGATATAATACTACAAAATAATAAAAATAAATTGATAGATAAAGTGATATTATGGCAGATAAAGCACCAAAGAAAAAAGAATTTAAAAAGTACGAGTTAGGAAAAATGTGCCCAAAATGTGGAAGCAGGATGGCAGATCATAGCAATAGATATGCGTGTGGAAAATGTGGTTATGCTGAATTCAAGAAGAAAGAATAAATATTAAAAATCAAGGGTTAATAATTTATTAATTAATTTAATCCTTTTTTATCATTATTCATGGATCACTAATTTTTATAATAAATTTATATGATATTATGCAATCTAATTTTAATAAAAAAAGTAATAAAAAAGGAAAAAAATCAACAACTAATGCAATAATAAAAAACAAATCTCCAGGAACTTCAAGTAAATTATTTATACAAGCCAAGCAAAGCAACATATTAAAATATTTTTTTTATGCTTGCACTATAATTACTTTAATTGTTACAATATTAAGCATTGATCTATTTGCAAATGGCGTGCTCTCGATGGTTGATGCAGAAGTATATTCCTCAATAGCATTCTCACTATTTCTTCCATCCATTGTTTTTGCTTATCTTGCAAGAAAACATAATTTTAGCCAAATACTAAATGAATTAGGATTATCAAAAAATCATATATCTGTTAAGTTTTTTGTTTATGGAATTTTATTATTCTTAATAATACTGATGCTTGAGATTGGTTTAAGTTTATTTTCATATATAACAGGAATTCCACTTCCAACAAATGTCGGAAAAATTCTTAGCGGAATGCCATTATATTTTCTCATTTTTAGTGTATTTATTGCGCCACTGAATGAGGAAATTGCATTTAGAGGTTTCCTTGTAAATCGTATCGGAATTGTTGCATCTGCCTTGATTTTTGCAATTTTGCATGCTGGATACAGTTCTATTGTTGAAGGTTTGGGTGCATTCATATTTGGATTGCTTGCCGGTTATGTATTTAAGAAAACAAAATCTTTGTATCCTTCATTAATTGCACATATAATTGTTAATTTGTTGGCTGTTATTGCGCTCTTTGTTTTAATGGGTATAATATAATTATAAAAGCAAAATAAAAACAGATAAATTATAAAATTCAAAAATTATAAGAGAATTATAAAAGAATTATAAGAAGATTACTAATAAAGGATTATTATGAATAAAAAGAAAAAGGTAAAAATAGACAAAATAAATAAAATACTTAAAATCAACAATCATAAAAATTTAAAAATAATATTTGTAGAGCCAAAATATCAAATAAATTTAGGATACATGGCGCGCGTATTAAAAAATTTTGGCATCAATAATATGTATCTTGTAAATCCAAGATGTAGTTATAAAGGAAAAGAAGCAATAAAATATGCAAAGCATGCAAAAGAATTGTTGTTCAACGCAAAAATATATAAAACAATAGAACAGTCTATAAAAAATTGTGATATTGTTTTTGGTTCTACTGGAGCATGGTATAAATGTAGCACGTCTTTTTTTAATCTATATACTCCGCAACAAGCAGTGAAATTCTCAAATAGTAAAAAGAAGATTGCAATATTAATAGGAAGAGATGATATTGGTTTAACAAAAGAAGAGTTAAAACTTTGTGATGGCATTATATTTATTCCTTCAAATACAGAATATTCTGTGCTTAATATTTCACATGCGCTTGCAATAATACTTTACGAATTTCTTTCCAAATCGTTTGAATATTCGCCAAAAATATTTTATGCAGAAGAAAAAGATATTAAAAATATAATAGGGCTTTTTAATTATATTGTAAAAAACAAACAGTGGATAAGAAATAAGGAAGAAGTTGTTATGGCTTTCAAGCATATTTTAAAAAGATCAAGGGCGACAACAAAAGAAATAAATGCGGTAACTGTAGGGCTTTCTCAAAATAATTTATCAAAGAAAACAGATAAAAAAATAAAAATAAATAAAATTAATAAATGCTGATGTATTAAAGGCAAAAGCAGTAATTTTTATATATAAAAAATATAAAATTTTCTATAAATTTATATGAGACATACATCTATCTCTTTGGCTGTTGTTTTCTGCTTTTTATTATCTTTACTTTCTTTGGAGTTATGAGAATCTTTTCATCATCGAGTTTTGCAATATCTCCATCGATTTTCTCAACATATGTTTTGAGTGTGTCAATAATGCTCTTTAATGTATTCTGTCTTTTAGAAATCTCAGATACATTTAGAAGTATTATATTTCTTTTTTGAAGCTCTGCCTCTATTAACTCAACATCAGACTCCTGTGTGAGTGCAACGGGTTTTATATAGAAGTCAGCTGGCTCATTCATTGCATCTACATTCTCCATTTCCTCCATATTCATGTATTCTTCAACATCTATCCCTTTCTGCGAACCTAATGTGCCTCCTAATTTATCAAAAATTCCCATGTTATTCACCTTGTCGCCGTTTCCTTTATTTATTAATATACCTTTTATTTTAAAATACTTTCTGTTTTAATCTATTTATGGAATAAAAGGATATTTATATATTTTTTAATAATTTTTGATAGATAATTACAAATTTATTTTTATAATTCATAAAAGTAGATAGCGAAAGGTATTTATTGACTTAATATAATATATAAAATTCATAAGTAAAAATTAATGGCAATATAACGAGTGTAAAATAAATAGGAATAAGATTAAAATATAATATATCTGTTGCAGGTTATATAATGAGTATAATAAAAGTAAAAAGAATTTATGATAAGCCAGAAATATTAGATGGACTTAGAATTCTTGTTGATAGATTATGGCCTAGGGGTGTAAGACATAGCACTGCTAATGTTGATATATGGTTGAAGAATGTAGGTCCAAGCCATGAACTTAGAAAATGGTTTGCACATGATCCCGCAAAATGGAAGGAGTTCAAACAGAGATACAAAGAAGAATTAAAAGATAATCCTGCGTTTATGAAGCTCATTGATCTTTCGAGAGCTAATGATACTGTAACATTATTATATGCATCAAGGGATGAAGCACATAATCAAGCTTTGGTATTAAGAGATGAACTTATTAAAGCACTAGCAAAAGCGCCGCAGAGGAGCCTTGAGCATGTGTATAAAAAGATTATATAATATTTAAGAAAAAATCATTAATTTTAAGGTATTAATTTAATTAAGTTGATATTCATGGAGCCAAAAGAAGCATATAATAAAGTTTTGGAAGAGATGAAAAAGCACATTGCAGGGAAAACAGATGTTTTTGAATTGATGTTCATTGCAATTGTGGCAAATGGACATGTGCTTCTTGAAGGTGTGCCTGGTGTTGCAAAGACAACAATGACAAAAACACTTGCAGATGCTATTGATGCTGGTTTTGATAGAATTCAGGGTACTCCTGATCTTGACCAGCGTGATATAATAGGATTTACCTATTTAGATGAGCAGAATAATATTCAAATAAAGAAAGGCCCTATATTTACAAACATACTGCTGGTTGATGAGCTTAACAGAGCGCCACCAAAAACAACAACAGCACTGCTTGAAAGCCTTGAAGAGCGGCAGGTTACTTTAGGCAACAGTACAGTTCCTTTAATGAAGCCTTTTATCGCATTTGCAACGCAGAATCCTCTTAATATAGAAGGCACTAATCCTCTTCCAAAGGTTTTAACTGATAGATTTTTATTGAGAATTGCAGTAACTTATCCAACGATGGAAGAAGAGCAGGGAATGTTAAGAATTAAAGAAAGAGAAGAGAAGATTGTAACAAAAAAGGTTATAAACAAAGATGATATTTTAAAATTCCAGAGTATGGTAAACAGCATTCAAATGTCTGATGAAGTTGCAGAGTATATTACAAGAGTAGTAGATGCAACAAGAAAGGATATACATATGGTAATGGGAGCAAGCCCCAGAGCAGATATAAGCTTTATGAGATGTGGAAAGGCAAAAGCTCTTATAGAAGGAAGAAAAGAAGTTAGTATTGATGATATTAAATTCTTAGCAAAGCCAGTATTAAGCCATAGAATTGTTGTAAAAGCAACAGGAGGTTTGGGCGTCAATGGTATTATAGACGGAATAATTGCAACTACAAAATACTAGGATAAGAAGCATTAATACAGCATAACAAGGCGTAAAATCATAAATCATAAGTGCAATATAAGATTATAATATAAAATTAATTAAATTAAATATTATAAATATTATTGCAAATATCACAAATAAAAATAAAAAGGAAAATATAAAATAAATTATTATAAAATTAATTTTAAGAGAATGTTATGAAAATTATTAAAAATAAGATTGGAAGCATTTATAATAATACACAATCAAAAGATATAAAATTGCAAAGCGCTATAGAGTATCTTGTAACATATGGATGGGCAATTCTTATAATTGCGATTGTCCTGTTTGTAATATTTAATTCTGGTCTGCTAAACCCTCAAAAGCCGACATATTGTGTTACTTCATCTGATTTTAGCTGTCCTGTATATAATTTTAATGCATCTTCTGGAAAATTAACAATAAATTTATATCAGTATACATCTTCACCGATAAATATAACTGCATTTGGATGTAATACTAATAAGACATTACCAGAAATGCAGATACCCTACAATCCACGTGCAATTGTATATTATATTCCTATAACAATAGAAAACTCTCAACCATCACCAACACCAGCACCATTCCAGCAAATGGTAAACATAACAGAAAGCAATTATGCTCAATATATTACTTACAACAGCAACTTTGCAAATTTTGAGTATTTTTATGCAAATGGAACAGTAATACCTGCCTGGATAGAGAGCAACAACTCAGGCAAACTTATAACGTGGGTTAATATCAAAGGTGGCATACCTTCAAGTTCGAGCATTACAATCTATTTAGGTTTTGCAAACAAAACTGCAAATCTTTTAAGCAGTTCTGGGACAAGCGGAATCGGAGAGGCACCACAGCTTTCTTCAACCTATGCCGAATACGACGATGGGGCGAGTGTGTTCAACAACTATTGGAACTTTGCTGGGGCAAGCTTGCCGAGCGGATGGGCATCTGGCGCTGTATCTGGCTCAACTGTCACAGTAAATAATGGGCTTACAATAAGCGGAAATGGAGCGACTGCTGGTTCTACTTATGCAGCCACGAGCAGTGCTGTTGTTAATAATGATGAAATCACAGAAGGTTATATAAATCAACAAAGTGGAGCAGCCTACAATGAAAGAGGTATGTTTGGCATATCAACGGTCAACAACGCAGAACCAGTATGGGATAATGGTGGTAGTTCAGGAGACACTATAGCTGGCTGGTCAGCAGGCAAGAATGGTGTGGGATACATTATACAATCAGAAACTGTGCTTAATGGTGCTACTACCTATCTTAATTCTATTTCTGATAATTCAAATTGGTATATTTACTCTGTTGCTCTGTCTTCTAGCAATGGCGTAACTA
Source organism: Microcaldota archaeon (assembly GCA_021806095.1). Taxonomy (GTDB): domain Archaea; phylum Micrarchaeota; class Micrarchaeia; order Micrarchaeales; family Micrarchaeaceae; genus JAJZYD01. Next base: position 1,604 of record JAJZYD010000027.1, on the reverse strand, counting down.
CTTTTGTCAATTACGGAAGCGTTTCTTCAGCTTCTTCGACTACTTCAGACAATCCTTCCGCTCCACTTTATGTTAACTTAGGAGTGTATAACACAGGCTCAGGAAGTTCATTTAATTTACAATACACATGGCTCCGCACCCGTGCCTACCCACCTAACGGCGCTATGCCAAGTGTAACATTTGGCTCTACACAAAGTATAACACTTAATATTCCATCTGGTATTCAATATTATATTCCTATAAATATAACAAACTCCCAAATCTCATCAACACCAAGTCCATTCCAACAGATGGTTAATATAACGGAGAGCTCATATTCTTCTTATATTACTTACAACAGCAACTTTGCAAATTTTGAATATTTCTATGCAAACGGAACAGTAATACCTGCATGGATTGAAAGCAATCAATCAGGAAAGCTCATTACTTGGATTAAAATTAATCCTTCAATACCCGCAAGTGGTAAACTCACTGTTTACCTTGGTTTTGCAAGTACATCAACAAATCTGCTCTCGAGTTCTGGCACAAGCGGAATAGGAGAAGCACCACAGCTTTCAAGCACTTACGCTCAATATGACGACGGGGTGAGTGTGTTCAACTTTTATGATAACTTTGCTGGAACAAGCCTTAATACCAATATCTGGAATAGCGAAGGAAATCTAGCAGTAAATAATGGATTAAGCATATCTACTACTGCAAGTGGTGCTACCTGCGGAGAAAACGATGCATATTCAAAATCAACCTTTTCTGCACCTGTTATATTAGATGTATTTGGGGAGTTAAATTCTCCTAAATCTTCAAGTCAAACTAGTTGTATAATGGGAGGGGTAGGATTTAGTGCTGGTAATTTAGCTGGAACTCCTAGTATAACAAATGGATGGGCTCAAGATAGCGTAAATAATTTTGGTTTAACTATCTTTGATGGAAGTGCATATTATTATGCAGATTCTCCATCAACCTCACAATCAACATATACTGTATTTAGTTTGGCTTTTGTAAGTTCATCAAACACAATTGCATATATAAACTATCAACAATCTGCATCTTCAATAGCATCTACATCTTCTGGAGCACTTAATGCTGTAATCGGTTTTCAGTATAATAACTTTATTTCAAATAATTATTATTGGGCTCGTGTCCGTGCCTACCCGCCCAGCGGCGTAATGCCAAGTGTAAGTTTTGGGAGTGTTGGTAATAGTGCATCAAGCGCACCATTTATTGTGACTTTATCATCACATCAAGTAACTATTCCAATAAACAGTAATTATACATTAACTATGCAGTGCTATAATAATGGAACAATTGCATCTGTTCCATCAGGTCAAATATTTGATGGATACTTTTTTGTTAATTATACTTCTCTTAACAATGGATTTCATCAAACACTAATTGGAGATGTTGCAGCAAAAGCAACTTAACAATTATAAAAAATTATAAAAATTAAAATAAATAAGATAAATAAATGTAATAAAAATATAATAAATAATAATAAATAAATAAAATATTTATCCTTTTGTGACTCCTATCGGCTTCATTTTTGCAACAATATCAGAAATCTTTGCTCCTGCAATAGAGACAACAACATCATCAACATTCTTATAAGC
>JAJZYD010000026.1 GCA_021806095.1 Microcaldota archaeon | reverse complement strand
TGTATATGCCGGCTAGAAAACAAATAAACATTTTTTATGTTTATATCCCACCCACCAATTTTCTAGCTGGTTGAGCATCTAATAAATACTAAAATATTAATTTGGTTGTTAATATGGATGATGTGAAAAAGAATATAATATGATATTAGGTGAAAATATGAGTAAAAAAGAAATAGAAGAGAAATTTGTTAAAAAATATTTTGATGAAAATAAAAATAATCCTGATAAGTTATTTGATCCTTTAGTGTTGCATTGGTTAATCATAGAAGGATCAGAAGAAACCGTTAAAGAGACTATTGCTTTGTTAGTCAAAAACGAAAAATTAGAACTTCTTAAAAGCATTATACCTGAGGATCCGAAAAGACCACTATTCACACGTATAGGTAGTGATAAATTATTAGAATTTTTTGCTTTTGATTATCCAGAAATATTAGATTTTAGATCTTCAACTAACGCACCACTAGTGGAAGCTTTGACATATGAAATAACACGTTCTGGTAAAATTCAATATGCGCAGAAATTTTTCGATTTTGTCAAAAAATATCCTGATAAAAAGATACTACAGACACAATATTATTTAAATATTGATGGTATAGAAAAACCTCTGTCAACAATTGCATATTATTTTGCACGCTCAAAATACGAAGAAGTTCGAAAGATGTTTATTGATTATCTTAAAGAATCATCTTCTGAAGATAGAAAAGAAATATTAAATGCTAAAGGTTATGAAACAGATATACATAATGAAATTGTGGATACAAAAGTAGTTTCTGATTTACTAAAACCAGAAGAATTAAAGGAGCTAGATATAATGGAAAAATTACCATGGCTTAGAAAAAACACAAGCGATATTACACCAGCAGTTCCTAATACACAAGAAACAGGAAAGTTAATTAATAATAATGTTAATATTAGTGCAAGTGATATAATAAATCGATATCGAGAAGAACAAAAGAAAAATAGAAGTTCTTAAAAATTTTAAATGTAGTAGACTGTCTTATTCTTTATTTTTTTAATTTTTTATTTAATCTTATTTAAAAGGTCTTTTAATTTTTGTACATTGTTCAAATCTTCAGTACTCAATGCTTTGCTATTTTCAAGTTTATTAATTTTATCTTCTATTTCTTTCATTATATCTGTCTTATTCAATGCATTTCTAATGCGCTCTTCAATTACACTTTTTATAGGAAACCAATTTGTTATTCTTTTTAGGGCTTCTTTTCCAGTTTCTGTTATTTCATAATATTTGTTGCCGTCTTCATTAATAATCTTTAAGTAGTTCTTTTTAACTAAATTATCAAGCTCATAATAGACATTGCCTGGTACTGGTCTCCAGTGGCCTCTGCTAATCTCCTCCACACGATTCATTACATCAATCCCTCTTATCTTTTCTTTATCAGCAAAAGCAAGTATAAAGTATTTCAAACCAAAGCCTGCTCTATCTCTAAAATTATCGTGCATATGTGCACAAGGTTCTGATCCTTCATGGCTTCCATATTCTCTATGATTACTATTGCCTCTGTGTCTATGGAATCCTTTATATCCATCTTCTGTATAATTTTCTCCATCCATTTTATCACTTTGTTTTTTATTAATATCTTAATAAGATATCTAATATATTATATCTTAATAAGATATAAATACTTTTCGGTTACTTGCTTATTATTTGATTCTATACTTTATTGTATGATTTTACCTTTATACAAAAAAAAATAAAATAATAAAAAATGATTGAAATTGAAAAAGTGAAACAGGCAATTATTTATATTTTTTTATGATATTTAAATAACTTATAAACAGCGATGCATCATGAAAGTATAATTCAAGCAGGATGAGAAAATGAATACAAAGTATATTGTTGTGCTTGGATCTTTGATGAGTGGGATAGGTAAAGGTATCGTAACTTCTTCTATAGCTAAGATCCTCTCATTTTATGATTATAAAGTTATGCCTTTAAAGTTTGATGGATATCTTAATTATGACTGTGGAACTATGAATCCTTTTAGGCATGGGGAAGTTTTTGTGCTTAATGATGGCGGAGAAGTTGATATGGATTTTGGTAATTATGAGCGTTTTCTTAACAAGGAGAGTTCATCAAAATTTTCAATGACAGGAGGCAAAATATTTAGTGATATAATAAAACAAGAAAGAGAAGGAAAATTTTTAGGGTATGATGTACAATTTATACCACATATAACTAATTATATTATTAAAAAAATTAAAAATATAGCGAAAGAAGAACAGCTTGATATAATGCTCATAGAGATTGGAGGGACTGTTGGAGATATAGAAAATAACTATTTTATTGAGGCAATGAGGCAGCTATCACTATCTGAGCAAGTGATATTCATCAATATTACATATATTACAGAATTAAAAAAAGTAGGAGAACAGAAGACGAAGCCAGCACAACTTGCACTTAGAAATCTTATGGAACTTGGAATAACTCCTAATTATATTATATGTAGATCAGAAAGTAAAATTAATGAAAGTATAAAACAGAAGATTTCATTCTTCTCAAATATTAAGGAAGAAGCAATAATAGATGATCATGACAATGATAATATTTATGAGGTACCCCTTATTTTTATGAGACAAAATTTTGATAAAATGCTGCTTCAAGATCTTCACTTGACAAATCAACTTAATCAAAGTTCTTATAATAAATGGAAATATATTATTGAGAGTAAATCTAAAGCTTTGGATAAGATTAAAGTTGCTGTTGTTGGTAAATATATAAAGCTGCATGATTCTTATGCAAGCATTAAAGAAGCTCTTGTACATGCGGCATATAAAGAGCATATTAATTTAGATATAGGTTGGATAGAATCTGAGGATTTAGAGAAAGATAAAGATAAAAATAAAGGTATGTCCAATATTCTTGGAGATTACGATGCTATACTTGTTCCAGGAGGTTTTGGCAAACGAGGTATAGAGGGTATGATTAATGCAATAGAGTATGCAAGGGTAAATAAAATACCTTTTATTGGAATATGCTTAGGGATGCAGTTAATGGCTGTTGAATATGCAAGAAATATATGCAAACTTGAGAATGCAAATTCAACGGAATTTGATGAAAATACCAAATACAAAATTATTGATTTAATGGAGGAACAAAAAAAGACAACAATGAAAGGTGCAACAATGAGATTAGGTGCATGGCAGGCAAAATTGAAAAAAGATACACTGGCATATAATATATATAATTTAGAAATTGTTTCAGAGAGACATAGACATAGATATGAATTTAATAATGAATATCTAGAAATGCTTCAGCGCAATGGATTAATAATAAGTGGCACAACGCTCGATAATGTGCTTGTTGAATTTATTGAATGGAAGGATTCTTTTGGGATTGGAACCCAATCACATCCGGAATTAAAGTCAAAGCTTGAAAATCCTTCACCATTTTTTACTGCATTCATAAAAGCAGCAATAAAAAATAAAGATAATAAACAAAAACATAAAATTTAAATCAACAAATAGAAAGTTTTATCTACATCAGTAGTTCAATGTACAAAAATTAAGATATATCTAATAAATATTTCAACAATTATATTGATTAAAGGTATATCCTTAGTCATTCTTTTAATTTGATCTGCTATTTTATTGTTTATGATCTTTACATAGCCAATTATCGCTGGATATATAATGATCTGCTCAATAATCGCAGCAATAATCAACAATATATAATTATTATTGAATAGTAGGATTAAAGGTAAAATAAAAGCAATGCTTACTAAACTAACAATAAAAATTTTAAATATAAGTTTTATTGGAATTTTCATTTTTAATTTTGTTCTAATCTGATAGGAATAAAGTAATGAAGAAATTATTGGCACTATTATAAAAAGTATAAGAGAGAGTCCAAGACCGTTTGCTATTGGTATCAGTATAGGTATTAATATAAGTTCTGCGATTGCTGCAATAATCGAATATGTGAGTATTGATTTAACCTTTCCTAAACTTATTATAAGGCTTGAAGAATAACTATTTATTATATAAAGTATTACACCTATCGCCATTATGGCAATATACAAAGGTGCATAGATGTATGCGCCTCCAAATATAGTATATGATATTGGTTTTGCAAGAAGTGTTACAAATAATATTATAGGAAACATAAGAACAAATGTAAAGAACAATGAATATTTATAATATTTTTCTATGTCCTTATTAATGTTTGCATCTACTTTTGCAGTACTTCTTCTAGATGAACTAAAGCTAAATAATGATAATGAAGCAATGCCAACAGAACCAATTATAAGATCAAACATTGTTGATACTTTATTTGAAATACCAAAATTACCGACTATAACTGTCGTTGAATAAATACCAAGTGCAAGAATTGCAATATTATTTACTAAATTACCTATACCTCCAGAAATTGCCAATGGCATAGAAAACTTTAATAGTTCTTTCCAGTTTTTTACTTTTACATTCTTTTTATGTCTAATTTTAATTATAGTTTTATTTTTTTTCTTTAATGTACTTATAATAAGATAAAGTGCAAGTACAAATCCTACAAATAATCCGGATATTGTTCCTAATAATGGTGCAAGCGCACCTAATCCAAGCAATGCTAAAGATATGCTGACACATGCCTGGGTGAGTACTTGAAGCATCACTGTATAAGCAAGACTTTTATTATAGCTCATGCTTATGAGCACTGAGGTTGCAACGCTGAAAAGCACACCAAAAATAACTGTCAAAGAACCGATTTCAAAAAGGATAGTGTATGATGAAGCATGGAATACATTCGTGGCAATAAATCCGCTCAAAGCAAATGAAAGCAAGGTAAGTATACCGGCGCCGATAAAAAGTATCAGGAACACTTTTTTAAGTAGTATTTTTATATTGTCAAATTCATCTTTTGCTATATACTCTGAAATGAATTTAACAATAGATGTTCCAAATCCAAAATCACTAAATGCACTGAACAATCCAGGCATTGCGACAGCAAGTGCATAAATTCCATAAGTTGCAGGACCTAAAATTCTTGCAACAATTATAAAAGAAAATCCTACAATTAAAAAAGTCAATAATTTAGCCATAAAAATAGTACTGAACATTTTTGCAGTTCTGCTGCCCAATATTACTATTTCTTCTTCTGTATTATCTATATCTACTATTTCTCTTTCCATCTAACCGCGCATTTAAAATTTGAATAAAATTAATTATAAATTTTCAACACTTATTAATTTATTTCTATTATTAAATCCTTTTATAATTTTTAATTTTGATTTATTTATTTTAAAATATTCTGCAAACATTTCTATCAATCTATTATTTGCTTTCCCATTAACAGCAACAGCATTTACTTTTGCTTTATAGCTCGTTGCATCTATTTTTATAATACTTGCATTTTTTGCATTTGGTATAACTGATACTTTTATATACATTCAATATCATCTTACATTTTGTTAATTTCTCTAATAATAAATATAAACAGAAGAAATAATAAATTGTTTTATGTTATCTAATTTATAAACTATAAATTAATATATGGAATCAATATGAACGAATTAAAATTGATTATGGATTATAGAGAAAGAAATATTGAGCTTCTTGAATCTTTAAATCAGGAGAATATAAAAATTGAAGTGCAAAATCTGCCTGTTGGTGATTATCTAATATCTAATAGAATATGCATTGAAAGAAAAACATTGCAGGATTTTGAAAACTCCATAATAGATGGAAGATTATTTGATCAGCTTAAAAGGATAAAAGAAACATATGAGTTGCCAATACTTATTATTGAAGGCATAAATACACAATCATTTAAATTAAGTAAAAATGTAATTGATGGAACAATAATTGCAATATATATTGATTATAAAGCACAAATTATTTTTTCTTTAGATGTAAAAGATACATCAAAAATAATTGCAATGATTATTAAAAGAGAACAACAAGATAAGAAACAGGAAATATCCATTAAAGGTGGCGCAAAGGCTTATACAAACAAAGATTTTCAATTGTTAGTTATTGGAAGCCTTCCAGGTATAGGTACAAAATTAGCAAAAAAGCTGTTATTTTATTTTGGAAATATAAAAAATATAGCAAATGCAAACATAGAAGATTTTATGAATATTGATAAAATAGGAAGAAAGAAGGCTGAACATATATATAGTATCATTAATGAACATTATAATGAAATTATGGAAAGTACAGAAAATAATGAGCGTTGAATAGATTTATAATAAATATAATAAATAATAAATAAAAACAAATAAGATAAAAAAAGAAAATGAAAATTACTTTTCTGAAAGCCTTGACAATGCTATTTTTTGAAGTACAAATTTATTAAAATCTTTGATATCCTTGCTTGCATTATCAATACCATAAAGCTTCGCTGCATTTATCTGCTCTTTCTCTGTTTTTATAAATTTTTTTGATTTATCTATCAATATTTTTAATTCCTTTTTATTATAATCTTTTTCTGTTGCAAACAATACAAAATCTTTGCTTGATTTTACCCCTATCTTTTCTATTGCCTTATTAATTTCCCTTTTCATTGCCGCAAAAAGAATAAATTCCACGTTTAATTTTTTTGAAATGTTTGTATGCTCATTAAAAGCATTGATAGCATTAGCATATGCACCAATAAGATGTGTGGAATTTATAACAGCATTAGGATCTAAGACCTGCACACATTCAAACATATCTGAATTTATTGTATCAACAATATTATTTATCTCGCTGTTTGATGAACATCTTAATATTATTATATCATTAATGAGCTTGCTTATATCATTTATATTTTTTATATTTTCTATCATTATTATTACCTGTATTTGCATTTCTTTGTTTTTTCCTCTTTTCTCTTTTTTGCCTTTTTATTTTATAATACTAACTCATTTATAAAATTTTCTTGATAATTATTTATATATATCGGAATATAAGGTGTACCAGCTTGGAATATTCAATAAAAGTCTCAAATTTAGTTAAGAAGTATGGCAGCTTTATAGCAGTAGATGGAATTTCATTTGAAGTCAAAAAAGGAGAAATATTTGGATTCCTTGGCCCTAATGGTGCTGGAAAAACTACTACTGTCCATACTTTAACAACAATAATAGAAAAAACCAGTGGCGATGCTTTTGTTGCTGGCTATGATGTTTCAAAATACAAAGAGCAAGTAAGAGACAGAATAGGGATTGTATTCCAAGATCCTTCGCTTGACGACAGGCTCACAGGATACGAAAATCTTGATTTTCATGCAATGGTGTATGGACTTGCAAAAGGGGAGAGAGAGGAGCGAATAAGCGAACTCCTTGATATGGTGGAGCTAAAGGACAAAGCCAATCTGCTTATCTCAAAATATTCTGGAGGTATGAGGCGCAGGCTGGAGATTGCACGCGGGCTTCTAAACAGACCGGAAGTGCTTTTTCTGGACGAACCAACAATAGGCTTAGATGTACAAACAAGAAGGCACATTCTTGATTATGTCAAGAGCTTGAAGGAAAAATACAATATGACAGTGCTGATAACAACCCATTATATTGAAGAAGCAGATTATATATGTGATCGTGTAGCAATAATAGATAAAGGAAAGATAGTAGTATGTGATACGCCGAAAAACCTGAAGAAAGGATTGGAAGGAGATGTTATAATAGCAAAACTGCACAACAAAGATAATGCAATGAAGCTTGCAAATAAAATAAACAAAGAGCATATTGCAAAATCAACAAAAATCAGCAATAATATTCTTTATACATATGTCAAAGACGCATCTTCAATACTGCCCAAATTCATGAATATTGCTTCAAAAGAAGGTATATCAATAGAAAATATTGAGATGAGAAATCCAAGCCTTGAAGATGTGTTTATACATTATACTGGAAAAAGCATCAGAGATGAAGAAGGAAGTGGAAATGAAAGCATGAGGGAAATAGTAATGAGAAGAATGAGGTAATTCAATGAACAAAGATATTGCGGCTGTTTATATGCTTTGGCTTAGAGCAATGAAGAGATTTATTAGATCTCCTTCTCAGATAATAGGCTCTGTGGCAATGCCATTTCTGTTTCTTATATTTCTGAGTGCAGGATTCAGCAGCGTGAAATTTCCAGGCATGCCAAGCAATGTCAATTATATAGATTTCCTTGTTCCTGGAATTCTTGGCATGTCAATGCTATTTGCAGCTACAACAGCTGGCATCTCCCTCCTTTGGGATAGACAGTTTGGCTTTCTTAAAGAAGTTATGGTAGCTCCGGTCAAGCGCATAAGCATAATGCTCGGAAGGACTTTCGGAGGCATCACAACCGCATTTCTCCAAAGTGTTTTGCTTGTAATCTTTGCTATCTTTATTGGATTCCATATAGGCAGCATATTAAGCTTACTAATTGCTTTTGGATTTATGATACTGATAGGCTTAGCATTTGTTTCTATAGGCTTAATCATTGCTTCGATAATGACAGATATGCAGGGCTTTGGATTGATTCTTAACCTTCTTATATTTCCTTTATTCTTCTTATCTGGAGCAATATATCCAATAAATGTTCTGCCAAATGTTGTGCGCTATATAACATATATAAATCCCCTCACTTATGGAATTGATGGAATGAGAGGGGCGTTCTTACATGCTTCTATATTTCCAATTTGGTTTGATGCATTAGTGCTCGGAATAGTTGCCCTGATATTAATAAGCATTGGAGCTTTAGCATTCTCAAAGGCAAAGATTACTATATAATAATTAAAGATATTTTTAAAAGAAGAATTAAAAGTTTAAGTGAGGGTGAATTTATATTATATAAAAATTAAAGATATTTTAAAAGAAGAATTAAAAGAGAATATTAATTATAAATAATATTTATATTTCTTTATTATAAAAATATATCATGCAGAATGGAAATATTAAAGAAGCTTCAAAAATATTGATAAAGAAAGCAGAAGATCCAATAATTGCTGCAATCTTTTTGCTTATCTTTATGATTGCACTTTTTTATTTAGACATCACATTATGGACATCATTTGTTATAATAGTGCTTACGTTCCTTATATCGGGCACAATATCAAACTACATAACAAAGAGTTCTGATATACCTTTGATAGGTGAAAAGATCAATGCAAAAGGCCATGCACTGAGCATATTTTAGGAAGCAAGGCGAGAGGCGCAGACTTCATCGAGAAAGCTTAGAGTCATAATGGTTAGGCTTTCTATGCCTACTATGCGCTTGATGCATAGTCCCCATGCTATGGCTTTTTCTCGTGCAGCATCTTCATAAATTCGTTAAGCGTGACGTGCAATTCTGTATAGCCATCCTGTTCTGTGAAATGGGTATCGATAGGCATTATATTCACAATAGCACCCAACATTTCTTCAAAAATTTTCGAATCTTCAATCGGCACATATGGGTCGCCTGTCGCCATTATTACTCTTATTTCCCTTGCCTTTATTTTTCCGAAGTCGATAGGTTTCTCAATCCACGGCCTGGCAATTCTTCTGTCTTCCTCAGATTCGTACGCCGCCTTCTTAAGATGCAGCCAAGGCGCGACAAGCAGCAGTCCGCCCGCCGTACCCATTGCCTTTTCCATGAACCTAAGTATGGCTTGGCAGCCTATGCTGTGGCCTACAAAATAGGTGTTTTCGTCAACTTTCCCTACAGTGTTGCTTATGGTGCTAACCCACTCTTCTATTGTTGGCTTGTCCGGATTCGGCATGCCTGGTACAAAAACTTCAAAACCCCTGCTTTCAAGGGCGTTCGAAAGCCACGGATACCAATCTGCGTTAGGGTTCCCTCCCCACCTATGTATTATGAAAACTCTGCCATTCAATTAATCATCTCCTGCTAATTTCTATTCCACAAACTTTATATTTAGGTTGTTGAATTTTTAAATACTTATCTTTCGAGATTAAACTAGTGTGTTAAATTTTAAATATTTTCCGTTCATTTGTTTTAAATAAAATTCTTATTTTTGCTTATCAAATTAGTTTATTTTATAAAATATATAAATGTTTATAAAAAATTTTAACAAAAAATTGACAAATAATAGAGTTAGCACTAATCAAATTATATAATTTATCAATTATTATAAAGTTAAATTTCTAAATTATATATCTAATTAAATATGCAAGTAAAAATAGATGCCTTAGTCACTAAAAACTAGTCGATAAGAATAAAATAGTTAAATTTTTTGTTTTTTTTGATAAATAATTATTATACTATTTTAAAAAGTGCATTTATAAATATTGTTAAATAAATAATGTATTAAAGATGGTTTTGTGAAAAGTAATACTTCAATTTTAGATATATTTCATATAAAGATAGAGCTTCACTGGACATTCATAATGCT
>JAJZYD010000005.1 GCA_021806095.1 Microcaldota archaeon | reverse complement strand
CTTGACGACGTAAGCTTCACAGTCAAAAGTGGTGAAATAATTGCGTTGCTTGGCAGAAACGGTAGTGGGAAGTCAACACTAATCAAGATGATGGTAGGTATACTACACCCTGATAGTGGCTCAATACGTGTCCTGTCACTGGATCCTTACAAGGATCGTATAAAATTAGTGCAGCAAATAGGTGTAGTAGTAGGATCAACACATCCACAACTTTATTGGGATCTTCCGCCAATAGACACATTTGAATATGTCAAGGGTATGTATGGTATAAGTGATAATGACTTCGAGAAACGCCTTGAATACTTCATGAATATGCTTTCGCTGAAAGATGTATACAAAAGGCAGACAAGGCAGTTATCACTTGGAGAGCGCATGAAGTGTGAGTTCGTTGCCGCTAACCTGCACGCCCCCAAAATTGTTTTCATGGATGAACCAACAGTTGGGGTTGACCTGCCTTCAAGGATGGCCATAGCCAAAAGCGTTATGCTGATGAGAAAGCAGTTCGGAACAACATTTATTATAACAACACATGTGGTTGATGACATAACAAATTCCGATAGAATAATAATGCTGGATCATGGCAAATTAATATTCAATGGTTCACAGGATAAATTAAGGGAAATGTTCAAGAAAAGAGTAATGCTAGAACTTTACTTATCAAATAATGCTAACAGAAATACATATACAAAACACGGCAAGGTTATAGTTAGTAGAGACAACTTCATAAAATTAGAGATAAATCCAAAAGTGGTGAAAGAGGAATGGTTTATGCGCATGCTTAGTAGTAAAGGTGTAATTGATTATAGGTTAACAGAGCCAAATCTAAGTTTCCTAATCAGCGAAATATACAGCTCCATAGACAAAAAATTGAAGAAAAGAGGTGCTAAAGATGTCTAGTAAGATTTCACCATATCTCTCGGTTTTAGTCATCAATTTCAAACAGGAAATCGTTTATAGAGCCCAAATGGTACTTTCATTAATACTGCGATTTTCTTCTTCACTTGTTCTTATAATTGTATGGGCAACAGTATATTATTTCTCTGGAACATCTACAATTCATGGTCTGTCCTTAAGTGTAATGACTGCATACTTTTTCATGACTGCGGCTCTTATTGAAATTAATACTGATCCTGAGATAATTGATCAATTTCAGAATAGTGTAGAAAATGGTAGTATAATTAGTTTTATGATAAGGCCAATAAGCTTTGCAATCCAACTATTCTTAGGAGTGTTGCCTAGGGATCTAATATTTTTATGTTTTGGCACTATACCAATATTGATTTTAATACTTGCACTCTCACACATGATAGTGTCACCGCTCACTATGGTTATATTTGCAGGACAGGTTGCAGTTGCATATATTATAGTAAATCTCATAGGATTTATGATAGGTTCATTGTCGATGTATCTGACTAATATTTATGGTATAGAAAGCGCTGTGTTTTGGATATTTGAAATTGCTAATGGTAGTTTTGTTCCGTTGATGTTTTATCCAAAGACTATTACAGCAATACTTATGTTGACTCCATTTCCTATCACATGTTATGTACCTATAGCAACGATTATTGGTTTGATCAGCACAGCAGCCGCTATACAGGCCTTAGCAATTGGATTTGTGTGGGTATTGATACTTTTTGTACTTGCCAAGTTCACATGGACAAAAGTGAATAAAGTTATAAATGCAGTTGGTGTTTGAATGTTGCAATCAATAAGTAGATATATACATGCATTCTTTCTAATGCAGCGCTATAACTGGAAAAAAGATATGGTATACAGAACTCAGTGGGTTTTGTGGCTTCTTATAGCTTCTTTCCCAATTATAGTTGGATTCATAAGTATAAGCATCATCTACAATGTATCAAATGGTATAAATGGTTGGACATACTATCAACTATTGGCGCTTGCCGGGTTTTCAAATTTGATGATAGGAACATTAGGTTATGTGCTTAATCCATGGAATCTTGTGAATTATATGAGGAATGGTAGCTTTGATCAGCTCCTTTTGAAACCATACAATCCCATATTTATGATAATATCAAGAATGGGGTGGGAGGTACGAATCAGTTCTATGATTAGTGCATTGGTGCTTATCATATATGGACTCATTAATACACAAACAAATATACTAGCTATAGCAACTGCCTTTTTTATGTTTGCACTCGGTACTGTTGCAATAATAATGTTCTTTATATTGATATCTGTGCTCTCTTATGTACTTTTTAAGAGTGGAAACTATATCCAATGGATTATAAGTATCTTAGGTACCGCATCACAGTATCCTCTTACAATATATAGTTTAGCAGGTATACTGCTGTTCACATTACTCCTTCCAATAGGATTGGCATCATTTTATCCTGCAGAACTTTTGTTTACTAAAATAGACTATAGTCTTGTATTTGTGCTGGCGGTATTTGCAATTATATTATCATATATCTTTTATAAAACTACAATGTGGCTGCTCAAATTCTACACAAGCGGTGGTGGATAAAAATAGAAGTTGAGTATATCTAATACATTAAGATTGCTATCTGCTCTAAAGTTGGATATTATCTATTTAACTGATATTCCTTTTGGTGATTGTGTTGATAAATTTATTACCCTAATTAATGTTTTGAGTATCACTTTTGTTGTTAATTTTGCCTTTGTGAGAGTAAAGAAACAGAAAAAAAATTAAAAATAAAAAAAAGTTAAAAAAATTTAACAATCAAATATTTTACTTAATAAAAAGATTTATATATAAGTAATTTTATTGATGTTTATAAGTAGTTGTGAAGATCCTACAAAACACATACCTCAATAAAAAAAATTTTTGTTTTGGCCAATGTGGATAAGAAACAGAAGTATAATATATTTATAATGTTAAGTAAATTATATGAAAGTTTAATGGAGGAAATAAGATGATTGCTGAGAATAAAGATGAGTATTTGCTGATAAAGGTGTGAATGTGGTAGTAGAAAAAATGGTGTTCCTTCACGATATACTGAACGAGCCCGGGAGAATGTCAACCGTAGGGAGCGTTTCAATAATCGATAATAGAAAGCTTACACTAGGGCATTTTCAATCAGATTACGGAGATGCATACAAGTTAGAATCAAGCATACAGCTAAATGTTAATGATATGGCAAGTGCTAACCTATATGTAGACGATTTACTATTAGCTATAAACTTAAACTTAAAACGAGGTATATTATCACGCATAGCCTTTCCGTGGCAAAACAATAGTAGCACTTATCCAATAATGCGAACTGGAAACATAACGCTAAATGATAGGATTCGGGGGTTTACAACTACTATTCCATATCCATTTATGGCACCAGAACCATTTGAAGAAAATATTACAGAGGCTCAAATCAATCGTTCTCTAACTTTTATTCAAAGTACAAATGCGCACATGCTAGCTTTTGACGAAGACATAAAAAAGACAAATATAAAATTGGCGCTTCTCGAATATGAAACCGCAATGTCAAGCTTCATTTCTTACATAAGGTTCAAACACCTCTTTGATTCCTTAGAGATAGTAACGAACTATGATGGTATCAGGAGAGAGAGTTCTAACTTTGATGAATACCTAAGCCAGCAGATAGATGTGGACACCACAAAAATAGGAAATTGGAGAAAACTCTATAACAGATTAAAACACGCGGCAGAAAATTCTACCGACATCCACGCTATTGCCACTTTTGCGACTGATTTATCAAGAAATAGTGAACTATTATTGATTAGAGAAAAGGCTGCGATATTGATACAAAAAAGGATAATGGAAGTTTATGGAATTGGAACAGAATAGGGGAGAATATGAGCCAAGAAGATATGTTCAAGAAACACGGAAATATGGCGATGAAGCAAGCCGAGAAGCTTGCTTTGCTGGTTCGCCAAAAGCTCATGGAAGAGGGTATATACTCAGATGTAAAGGTGATAAAGGATGAAACCAGCGTTGACATAGTATACGAGAAAGGTACTGAACAGCACGCACTCGTGTATATTGCCGTTGAATCTATTGAAAAAATGAAAGGCACGCTCATTGATGTAGGGTTCGATATAGGCTTCTATGATGAAGGTGAAACTATTGACATAAAGAATTGTCTGAATGCTGCATTGAAGGAGTACACTAAAGATGTTGGTCATGGAATCTAAGGGAAAACTGGTTGGCCAAGAGACATTTGGGTCTTTAGTGTAAAACATCAAAACAGAGTAGTATTAGGTTTGCTCGTATCAAAAGTTATAGAGGACGTATTTAAAGATGCCAAACCAGAACTGGAACACAATGAAACAGTTAACCAAATAGAACGTGCATTTAGGAAGCATAAGTTCTATACAACGAGAGAGTATCCAATATTAAAAATAAAAGACAAATCAGGCAGAGCTGGGAGGATAGACCTAATTGTTAGGAGAGGGAAATTTCGTGTAGCTATAGAATACGACCATCACGGCCTGATAAAGTGGAAGAGCTTCCAGAAGATAGTGCAGATAAAGTCAGATGTTGCTGTAGTCATTACAGGCAATAGTAGATTAAAACTCAATTTTGAGCGTGCTGAAAAACCACAAATATTTAAATTCTGTTATATATAATATCATTAAAAGAAAATTTTATAAATTAATGTAATATTAATTATTATTAGTGTAAATTATGAGAGCAAAACCATTTATTAAATGGGCTGGTGGCAAAAGGCAAATACTTAAACATCTTGTTAACTCTTTAGTTAAATTTAAGAATTATCATGAACCCTTCTTAGGCGGAGGTGCGCTTTTCTTTGAATTGTATAATAAAAAATTAATAAATAAAGCATACTTATATGACTATAACATTGAACTCATAAATACATATAATATTGTAAAAAATAATGTTTTTAGTCTTATTAATGAACTTAAAAATCCGCTATATAAAAATGAAAAAGAGGCATTTTACAAAATAAGAAGTTTAGAAGTTAATGATAATATTCAAAGTGCAGCGAGGTTTATTTATTTAAATAGGACTGCTTATAACGGGCTTTATAGAGTTAACTCGCAGGGAAAATTTAACGCACCTTTCGGAAAATACACTCATATAAACTTGGTTGATCAGGAAAAACTGCTTTTAGATAGTAAAGCATTACAAATGGCTGAACTTTTGGCTTGCGACTTTTCTGAGGTAACTAAATATGCAAAGAAAGATGACTTAATATATTTTGATCCGCCATATCAACCATTATCTAAAACTTCTAATTTTACAGGTTATACAGATAAATGCTTTGATGAAAATGATCAAATTAGATTAGCTGAAATATTTAAAGGGCTTGTTGCAAAAGGGTGCAACGTGATGCTAAGCAATTCAAATACTAAATTAATACATGAACTATACGCTAACTACAATATTGAAGAAGTTTATGCTAATAGAGCTATAAATTCAAAAGGAAATGGAAGAAAGAAAATTTCTGAACTAATTGTCAGAAGCTGGAAAAGTAAGCAAATACGCTTATTTAGACCACAGGAGCAAGTAATAAGTAGTATTAGCAATAGGTGAAATTATGAACTACAAGGAATTTGGGTATAAATCAGAGGAAACTTACTTTAAAGATTTTTATAAAACACTTTTGGAAACAAATAGGACGCCACAATTTTTTGTAAACTGGGAAAAAGTATATGCAAACTTAGAGAAATATTTAGATGAGATTTCATTGTTGAACGGATTAGTAATAATAAAAGAAAAGGATAAGAGATTTAAACATTTGGAGCACATACTAAAAAAATATCCAAAAACCCATGCTGTGATACCATTTCTAGTTGCTACTAGGGAACAAAATTTTAACTTACTAATGATAGACGCAGAAGGAAATATAACTTACAAAAACATAAACTTTAGTCAAAGTAAAATAGAAGATATACTGGACTTTTGTAAAAAGACTAAAATAATTGAGATGCTTGGGACAATTAAAGATCTATATACCTATTTACTTGGTGTAGAAGTAGGTTCTGATACTAATGCAAGAAAAAATCGTTCTGGAGCAATATTTGAAGATTTAACTTTAAAGGCATTATTAAAAGCCGGAATTGATGCAAGAAAAGCAACAGGCAAAAACAAATTTGGAATTAGAAATAAGAAATCTGACATATTAATATACAAGAAAGGAAAAATATTCGCGTATGTAGAAGTTAACTTTTTCAATGAGCTTGGTAGCAAACCACTTGAAACTGCACAAAGTTATATAAAATTACAAGAAGACGCGACTGCAAATAAAATGAAGTTTATTTGGATAACGGATGGGCCAGCTTGGAAAACTGGAAAAACTGCGCGTGAAAGTGCATTTAGTCAAATAAATTATATATTTAACTTAAAACTCGCTAGGAAATTAATACCTAAGCTTATCAATAAATAAGAAACTAAATTTCAATAATGAAGTTTTAAAAAGTGTAAGAGTTCAAAATTGCTATAAAATAAATCTATTAACAATATACTATTCAAAAATACAGAATTGAGACAGATTATGTTTTCGAAGCAAAGATTATTAAAATTTTACAAACTTTTGCAACACTCAAAAGTGTATTATAAACAATTGCAGGGCGATTGTTAATTTTTTTAGAATTTATGATGCTTTTTATAATATTATTTTTCTGCTTGTCCATCTTTGCCTGGAGCTTGCTGTGATTTTCCTTTGTTTATTGTTATTCCCAAATATGCAATCTTGTAGCCTATGCTAGCAAATAAGAAAAGCAGCATAATTTCAATTAAATAATTTGTGCTCGTTTTTATTGTTTCATTTATATTTAAGTTCATATTGTTCAATGTGGAATTAATAGTGCTTGTTGAAGAAGTTGAAGTTGGTGATGTCTGCTCAATTATATTATTAAGTTGTATATTTTCATATAAGTCATATCCAATGTACAATGTCACAAGGATTATTATTATACCTATAACTAAAAGTATATTTCCTTCATATTCCATAATGGCAACCTTTATATTATATTTTTAATATTAAATTATTAGATGTTAATATATTAATATTTCTGTTGTTTGATTGTATTTGGCGCTATATAAAAGAAGTTCCATTACATGAGTGAAGATAGTTTGCTTCGATTCTTAATATACAATAATTTTTATACTTTATGTGTTAAAAAATCTAATATTAAATAATTTAAAGATTTTAATTTGGCGACTTGATGAATAAAACAATTATATACATAATATTAATATTGCTTATTATAGCCACATTATCTGCTTCACTAATCGAGCACCTGATTATTAATCCATATACTCAAATTGCTGAAATAATCATAATCATAATATTTGGAATTGCAATAATTGAATCTATTTCATATTTCCTTTACAAATACATATATTATAAAGGAATAAAAAATGAGGCAGCAGAAATAAAAGATTTATTTAAAGTAATAACCTATTCAATACTTATAATTTTACTGCTTAGTTTCTATAATGTAAATGTATTTGGTATACTTGTCAGCCTTGGGTTCTTAGGTATAGTAGTTGGTCTTGCCGCTCAAGCTACACTAGGAAATCTTTTTTCTGGAATATCAATAATTATAGCAAAGCCATTTCAACTTGGCGATAATATAACATTACTCACATGGCAGTATGCAGTTTCGCCACCAACATTCATCCATTCAGAGTTTCTTCCTGGATATTCAGGAAGAGTAGAAGAAATAGGATTCCTTTATACAAAGCTCATTGGAATCGATAATGTTCCATTCTATATTCCAAATGGTGTGTTAAATCAAGCAATGATTGTTAATCATCGTAGGGCGGAGAGCAAGTTTCTAAATATAAGACTTGAAATTGATAACAGCATATCATTTCCAATAACAAAAAAAATATTTACTAAAATTTTAAAAGAGTTAAAATTGAATCATTTCAAAATAGGGCTTGAGTCGTTTGAAAGCAGCAAGTATAGAATTATTATTGATGTTGAAATAAAGGATCATATAAAAAATGAAAAGTTAATTCAGTCAAAAATACTTGAAAAAGCAATGTCGCAAATATCAAATTTACAAAAGAAAAATAAAATTAATAATAAATAATTTATAAATGTAAATTATATTATTATAAAAATCTTTTGTTCATAAAATAAATTAATAAAATTTTATTTTATTTTTAATATGATTAATATAAATGGTTGAACTATAGGTTGTTGTTTTATGGTCAAGATATCAACATTGATATTTGATTTTGATGGCACCCTAATCAAAAATCAAGAAAAAGAATTTGATATATGGTACAATTCATTAAAATCAGAAAATATAATTGTTGATAAACTAAAATTAAAAGAAGTATTAAAAGAAGTAGAAGAACAAGAACTTAATAAAATTTATTATTATTGTGGTAAAAGTAAAGAATTTTGGATAAATTTTAACAAATTAGTAATTAGAAAATTAGGTATAAAACAAGATGTTGATAGGCTTGCAAATATACTCGAAAATAACTTTAGAAACAGGAAAATAAAAATTTATCCAGAAACAATAAAAGTATTAAAAAATCTAAAAAAGAAATATAATCTTATTATATTATCAAATCACACAGATGAAATTTTGGATAAAGTGAAAAGACTACAATTAAATACATATTTTAGTTACATATTTTACTCGCAGAAAATAGGTTTTTCAAAACCAAATAAAAAAGTATTTGATTATGTAATAAATAAATTAAAATGCAATAAAAATGAAATTATATATGTTGGCGACAATTATTTTGTAGATATTATGGGTGCTCTGTCTGCTGGTATAATTCCTATACTTATAGATAGAGAAGACAAAGAAAATAAAAATAATTGTATAAAAATAAAAAATCTTAATGAACTTCTTGATATTGAATCTATAATAAAAGTATAATTAAAAAGTGAAAATATGAAAGAAAAAAAATGTCCTGAAATAAAAATTAAATCAACAAAGGATGGTCCTAATATAATTAATTCAGACGGTAAACCAAAATTTGTGCTATGTAGGTGTGGTCATTCTAATAATAAACCATTTTGTGATGGAACACATCATAAAATAAATTTTAAAGCTGATGAAAAGGAGCTTTTTATAGAATAATCTTCTTTATTATTTTATTATTTTATTATTTTAATTACTATTATTCTAAACTCTAAAAACAAATTAAATCAATCAATAATAAAATTAATTAATTTTGCAATTATTCTAAATAAAATAAATTTTGTATAATGTTTGCTTTTAAATGTTCTGTTTGAAAGTTCATTTATAATTTTATTATAATGTTTTAATACAAGGAGAATTATCATTATAAAAGATGCTAATAAAACTTCAAATAGCATAAAATAATCAACAATTACGAGTATGAAATTTGCAAAATCCATATTAAATACTAAAAAAGTTATTAATGCAACTAAAAAATCAAGCCCTACTGAAAAATAAGCAAGCCTTTCAAATAATAATTCAATATGTTTTATACGCTCATATTCTGAATAATATTTCATAAAATCTGATATAAAAAGAATTAGTGGTTTTTAAATATATCTTTTGAAAAGAATTAATGGAAGTATACGAATATGCAAAACTATACAAATCAGAGTTTGTTTTTACTTTTTAGATTTGTATAGTGCAATTATTGTCCTTAATACAGTGCTATTGTTATTATCAGGTTTTTTGTTACTTTCACTTAGTGAGTGAAAAGTTCCAGACTAACACGTAATGAAGCACTATCCGTAGTGGCAAGGTAGTTCACATAAAATATATAGTAAATATTTTATATTTGACTGTTTCAATAATTAGATAATAATTTGTTTTGTTTGTGTATTTTTTAGTTTAAGATTATAATTATTATAACTATTAAATTGCTATTTACTCTATATTTAAATAAATTGCAAGATAATAAAGAATAAAAATTTTGTTCAACAAAAGTATTATAATATAAAGTATATAAATAAGTATAATAAGTATATAATAAATAATAAAAATAATTAGTATAAAAGTACTTAAAGTTGTGTAAAATATATTAAATAATAGTGTGTTTTTATGAAGAATAAACTAGATGGAAAAATTGTAATGGCAGTAAGAGTGCGCGGACGTGTCAATGTAAGAAACAGCATTGCAGAAACGATGAATAGATTAAATCTAAAGAGAGTCAACAATTGCATTTTGTTGAAGTCAACTGATGTTTATTATGGGATGTTAAAAAAATGTGAAAATTATATAGCATATGGAGAGGTAGATGAATTAACACTTACAAAGCTATTTAAAAAATATAAATTAAATGTAGATCCAAAAGGCCTAATAAACAGTTCATTCAATATAAAAGATATAAAAGATAAGATGCCATTTAGATTACACCCACCAAAACACGGATATAAAAATGTAATGATTCATTATAGAGTTGGCGGTTCAGTGGGTTATATGGGTGCAGAAATAAATAAGCTTGTAAATAGAATGCTTTGATAAAAATTAAATATAAAATATGGTGCTAATTATGGTAATAAGAAAAGAGAAGAAAAATAGAAAATTTCTTGGTACAAGAAGATGGGGTGTCGGAAACATAAAAAATGCAAGAGGAGCAGGCGATAGAGGTGGAGTAGGCAAAGTTGGCAAATTAACAAAGCATGATTTTACTTATATAACAGCAAAAGAACCATGGCTTATTCATAAAAAGGGATTTCCTTCAAGAAAAAAAGTTACATTCAAAGAGATATCATTAAAAACTATAAGTGCAATGCTCGAATCTTCAAAAGAACAAAAACCTTCAATAGAGCTTAAGAATTATAAGGTTTTAAGCAACGGTGTGCTTGAAAAGCCGGCAATAATAAAGGCATCTAAATTTTCAAAACAAGCAGTTATAAAAATAAAAGATAAAGGAGGAGAAGCGGTAGTGATAAAATAAAGCTATATATGTGGCGTATGTTCTGTGAAAGACGAAAAATTGAAGATTGTTTTTTTTACGGACAGTTTTCTTCCAGCAGTAGATGGTGTTGTAACATCTATTTTATCATTTAAAAAAGAATTAGAGCAAAGAGGACACACTGTATATATATTTGCAAGTGGAAATTCAGCTACAAAAGAAATGCTAAAAAAATTAAAGTTTAACAAAAATATTTTTATAGTAAGAGGTTCGCAGTTTAAAAAATATCCTCAGTATAATATAGCACTCTTTCCCTTTAATATACCTATAAAAATAAATGAGATACAGCCTGATATTATACATGCACACACGCCTTTCGCAATGGGTGGATTTGCACTTGCAATTGCAAAAATAAACAAGATACCTATAGTAAGTACGTTTCATACTCTTTTTACCGATAAATTTGTAATAAATGAATATTTCTCAAGATATGCATTAAATATTATACAAAAATATTCATGGAAGTATGCTTCATTCTATTATAATAAATGTAATGGGGTAATTGCACCATCAGACTCTATCAAAGAAGTATTAAATAAAAAAGGTATCAAAAATATATATACAATATCAAACGGTGTTGATTTATCAAGATTCAATACAAATGTTGATGGATCAAAAATTAGAATGCAGTTTCATAGTGGAAATAAAAAGATCGTACTTTATGTAGGCAGGCTAAGCAAAGAAAAAAGGCTTGAAACTTTATTCAAAGCGGCAAAAATATTAAAAAATGAAAAAATTTTATTTGTTATTGTCGGAAAAGGCCCTGCATATGATTATTATAAAAAGATTGTAAATAAATTGAATCTTGGGAATGTTATATTTATAGGTTTTGTAAATGATATTCTGCTTCCAAAATATTATGCCGCATGTGATATATTTTGTATACCATCAACTTTTGAAACACAAGGAATTGTAGCAATTGAGGCAATGGCCTGTGGAAAGCCAGTAGTAGCTGCTGATAGCCTTGCTTTAAAAAAAATTATAATAGAAGGGATAAATGGAGAAAAATTCAGAGCAAATAATAGCAAGGATTGTGCAAAAAAGATTAAAATTGCATTAAATACAAAATATAAACATATTGAAAATACAGTAAGCAATTATTCGATAAAGAATACAACTGATTCTTTAATCACATTTTATAAAGATATCATAAATAAAACAACTTTATAATAAATTAGTACACTGGTCAACATATCAAAAATAATGAAAAAGTTTATATTTTGTTCTATTGTATGGTATATAATTCATAACTAAAAATTATAAAAATTGAAAAATTATAAAAATAGAAAGAAGTAAAAAGATTTAAATAGGTAATGGATATATAACTTAAATAGTATTTATTTAATAAATTTTATAAAAATACTAATTATACAATTATTAATTATAAAAATATAAAATACTTAGTAGTTAATAAAAATAATAAAGGGATTTATCTGGACAGTAATGAACCTGCCAATGCAGATGTTAAAGTAGATGAAAATGGAGATATAAATAATAAAGCAAGCAATGCAGTCGAAGAACAAAAAAATTCACAGAAAGCCAATACCCAACAAATACCGGTTGCTGCACAAGGAGAAGTAACAAATTTATCACATGATCAATCTCAAGACAAATATGTAAGCAGATTAAATCAAGCAATAAAAGAATCTACTAATCCTGAAGTTCAGAAGCTGAAAGAAGCGATAGAAGATATTAAAAAGAAAAGAAGTATATTGATTTTTAAGATCAAAGATATAAGAAGAAGACTTAAACATAAGGAAATAGAGAGTATGACATTTGCAAAAATTATTGAAACACAGAAGCCAAGTGAAGAGGAAGGTAAACAGACAAGAAATAAAATAAGTAAATTAAAGAAAATGAAGAATGTGCTTGAATTTAAGATTGCAACTGAAGCAACTTCACTTGCAGCAGAGAAAAAACTTGTAAGAGAAATTGATGATGTTAACAAACAGCTTCATGATGAATATAAAAAGATAAGATTAAAAAGAAAAGCCGAATTCATCAAGAATGATATAGAAGAATATGAAAAAAGCATAAAGGAAATCAGTAAAGATATAGATGTATATGATAAGCAGCTTGATGAGCTTTATGATAAAATAAAAAGTTATTTAGGAATAAAGAAAAATTATGAACATGAAAAGAAAATGCAAAAGCCAAGGAGAGAAAGGGAGCAGCAAATAATGCATCAACAGGAGGTTAATCTTGAAAATATTGCTGTTATCAAAACAGTCAAAAAGAAGAAGGTGGATGACGAAAGTCAATAAATTCTCGCTTTGTTTATTTTGTTTAAATAAAATTCATAAATTAAATTTATATTTTATATATTAATGCTTTTAGCATTTTGGTATATACTATCTAAACCTTAATACTAATGAAAAGAAAAGCAAAGTATGTTTATTTTTGCTTATATATATTAAAAATAAAGACAAAATTAAAAATAAAATAGAAATAAAGTAAATAAAATAGAAAAATATAAAAATATAAAAAAAAGGATGATAATAATGAAAATTACATTTTTTGGAGCAGCTGGAGAGGTCGGAAGAAGCTGCATAATGATAAGCACTGAAAATACAAATATATTGCTTGATGCTGGATTAAAAGTATTAGAGGAAAGCATGGATTTTCCTTTAATAAACAATGAACAAATCGCTAATTTAGATGGTGTTTTTTTAACACATGCGCATGTTGATCATTGCAGTTTTGTACCACACTTATTTGCAAGAGGCTATCAGGGAAAGATTTATGCGACTAAACCAACCCTTGAACTTTTAAATATTCAGATAGCAGATTATATGCGGTTGTCTAAACCTAAAGAAATAACAAAAGAAATTCTAACAAAAATGCAGAAGAATTATCAAATCATAGAATATAGAAGAACATTCCGTTTACGTGATTTAAATATTCAATTTTTTAATGCGGGACATATTATAGGAAGTGCGGCAATAAAAGTAAATGATAAAAAAAGTAGTATATTATATACTGGAGATATTCATTTAACAAAAACCAAACTTCTTGATGGTGCTGATCTTCAGAATATAAATGCAGATACACTCATAACAGAAAGCACATATGGGGGAGCTAATGATATTTTTCCATCCGAAAAAGAATTAGCATCCAAAATGACAAAAAGTATAAAAGATACTTTACTTAGTGGCGGTAAAGTTATAATACCAAGCTTTGGCGTTGGTAGAGGGCAAGAGGTTCTCCTTTTTCTTGATGATTTTATGAATTCTGGAGTTTTACCAAAAGTTCCAATATATGTTGATGGAATGATAAGTAAAGTTTTACGCATTCACAGGCATAATGTTATATATTGTAAGAAAGAAATTCAAAGTAAAATTTTAATGAGCGACTATGATCCATTCAAAAGCAATAATTTTATTATTGTTGATAAAAAGAGCTTAAGAAAGAAAATAATAGAAGAAAAACAATGTAGTATTATTGTAACAACCTCAGGTATGCTTACTGGAGGTCCTGTTGTTGGATATCTAAAAAACCTTGCAAAGGACAATATAAATAAGCTTATATTAGTAGGTTTCCAACCAGAAGGTAGTGCAGGTAGAGATTTACAAGATGGTGCAAAAGAAATTGACTTTCATGGATCACACTTACAAATTAATCTTTCAGTTGAAGTACACCACATGTCTGCGCATGCAGATAGAAAGCAGCTTGAGCAAATACCACAAAAGTTACAGGGATTAAAATCCATATTCCTTATACATGGAGAACCTAATAAAATTGAGTCCTTATATAATACATTTAAAAATAAATATACAACAATTATACCTAAAATTCTTGACAACTACGATATTTAAAGAAGTTTTATTAAATAAATCAAAACTAATAAATAGTTTTCTAATAAAACTTTTCAATAAAAGGGGATTTTATGGTGTATAAATATAAGGCGACAAAAAAAAGTAAAAAAATAAAGCAAATTAAAGGAGCAAATAAAAATCAAAATAAGGAAAAAAAGACTGCTGCTTTATCAAAAAAATATAAAGAAGAAATTAATGCAATAGATAAAACAGACAAAATAGGAATAATTTTAAAGGCAAGTGCTCTTGAAAATCTTGCAATTACAGATCCAGATGCAGGATTAGAAAATTCTCACATGAATGAAAATACAATTGATTCAATCATAAGCAAAGCACACAGAGAGATTGCAAAAAATAATAAATTTTTTAAAGATATAGAAAATATGACATTAACTAAAAAGAAAAAGAATAAAAAATAATTAATAGAATTTAATAAATATAATGGACTCTTCTACACTAAAAATTAAATTTTCCTCTATATAAAGTTAAATTAAAAATAAATATTAGATTATCTTTCATATAATTATTATATATATAAATTCTCCTTATTTTCAAAAAGTTAAAATAAATAACTATATTTCTAAATATATATTCTTATTGTTGAATATGTTTTACAAAAGTTGTGTCTATCTATTCATTATTATACTTTAAACTGTCTGTTTACTATAGATTTTCTTATATCTTTTCTTATCCTATCTATTTTTGCGTTTGAATTATTTATTTTACTTATGTTTTTTGTTGTTAGCTTATTATAACACTCTACACCAACAAATCTTAATCCAAAGTCTTTGTCAGGATTACTATTATTGCCTAAAATACTGTTCGAAATTGCTATTTTTATTTCTGACTTACCAAATTTCCTACCACATACTGCACATGTATGATTTGCCTTGTAGAAATCTTCTATCTCTTTTGCGCATTTTGTACAAAAAAAGTCATTTACTTCTGTCACATATTTCTTATTTTCTTTTATAAGTTTGGTACCACATTTCCTACAATACTGTGTACTTTCTCCATTTATATTGATCATTTCCCACCACCCTATTTTTTTATTCAATTATTATTGTATTTTTTCTGTTATTTATATTTTACCTTTTTTAATAATAGTGGAAGTGCGGTTTATAAAGTATATTAAATTTTTTATGTCGTCTATAGGTGCATTCGTCTTTATTGCATTTAAATCAAAATGTGTTCTTTCTGCAATAAATCCCTTACTTTTAAGGTTGTCTAATATATTTGCCATTTTAATAGAAGGGGTTTTAAGTCTTTTTGTAAGTTTTGGTAATGAATAATAAAGAGGTATTTCAGGTTCATTTATTAAAATTTCTACAAATTTCAAATCCTTTTTATTTATATCTTTGATTTTTGTAAGCCTATTATAAATTAATTGTAAAATATCTTTATTGTTCAATATATTTATCCACAATCTTCCTGAAATAAGAAGAGGCGCATTACATTTACAAGTATTTTGATTTGGTAAAAATCCCTTTGAAATATTTCTATAGCCACATTTATTACAGTAATATACATATCCTAAATCATTCATTATAGATTCATTGACTTTTTCTGCGCCATGTGATAATTTTACTAAAACTCTAAAATAATGTGCATAAGAGAAAGCAAAAATTACCTTTATATTTATGTTAAATTGTGCTGCTATTTTTGCAACATATCCTATAAGAATTCTTAAGCCAACTTCATGGCAGAGTTCATTGTGCATCGGTTTTGCACCATATATTTTTAAACATGCTTTTTCTTCTGCACCACATAATACAGCTGTGTCAGTAGCAGTCATAAACAAATAAGAATTATCTTTTGTAATCTTTAATATATCATACAAATTTGGGCTTATACTCCCAAAAGGATCAAGATCTATAATATTATAACGCTCTTTTGTTGTATTCGCAAATTCTTGTATACTTTTATTTAATACTGTAGCATTAATTTTATTTTTAACATTTATTTTTTCATACCTTAAATTCTTCTTAAGGGTATTATATGCACTTTTATTTATCTCCAAAAATGTTATATTCTTTATTTCAGATTCAACAACATATCTAATTCCACGAATCCCTGTAGCTGCAGTAGGATCAAGTACAATAAGCTCTTTCTTTTCTTCTTTTGAGAACACTGAATCAATAAAGGCAACACCTATATCTCTAGTTAATCTTGACTTTGAGTTAAGGAATGCATTTTCTTGATACTTTATTTCAACAAGCCCTTCTTTATACATATCTTACACTTATTTAATATATATCTTATTTACTAATTAGTATTGCATCAAGTAATCCATGTGCATAAGAAATGCATGAGAATGATGTATAATAATCATTCTTGTCTATATAACTCTTTGCATCGCTAGCATACATTTTTGCAAGTTCAATAACTTTTAATGACTTTTCATCTTTTATTTCTTCTAATTTTGAAAGATTTGTATAAAACATTGTAATATCTTTTTCTATCCTTTTCTTTATATTCAAAGTGCTATTTTCATTTTCGTTCATAAAATCTCCAAATAATATTTAAGAATTAAAATAAAGTGTTGATAAAAAGATATATAAAATATATATGTAATCTAATTATAATAATACACAGGTGTTTTTATGGCAGAGTTATGGGATAATGATGTTGATGAAATATTAAGTGATGTAGATGAATCAATATATGCAAAATATAAAATACATGTTAAAGACCTCTTAAATAATCCATACAAATTTTCAAATGTTAATAATATATCTAAAGTTATTGAATTAATAAAAGCAGATATAGATGATTATATCAATGGATTTACAGATTTGATGTTAAAAGAAAAGAAAGAACTTAATGATATTGAATTAAGAGCGGATGCATTGACAAAGCAGATTTCACAATTTATTTCATTGAATTCAAAGCAAAATAATGTTCCAGTAATCACTCCTGTAATTTATATACCCGAACCAACAAAAACAGAATTAATATATATAGAAAATATAGATACTAATATTTCAACATTTTTGCAAACAATAATACCAAAGGCAGTATTCATCGTTAATACATCTACAAAATATGAAAACTATAATTTTGGGGATTGGACAATTGTTATGCAAAACGGTAAAAATTATAATATTAAGATATTTATTAATCAAAACATGCTAATCAAGATTTTACGAAGTAAGGAAAACATTGGTAATTTATTTGCTGGTGCAAAAATGGTAATAAATGAAATTATAGCGGGATCATCAAAGCCAACTACACCACAATCAATAACAGACACGACCACAGGCGCACCAACAAAGAAGAATAGTAAATAAACAGCAAGGTAGAATAAGTGAATTTAAATAATAATACAAGATTAATAATCGCAATAACCGGTGTTCCTACAACTGGTAAAACAACATTTGCAAAAAAAATAATCAAAAAGCTCCATATCACTAGTGTAGAAATAAATGATCTTGCAAAACTTTATAATACTTACACTGGAACTGATTCTCTTGGGACTAAAATTGTCGATATTAAGAAATTAAACAAGGCAATAAATAATTATATAAAAATAAATAATCAAAATATAATTTTAGTTGGACATCTTGCAGCAGATCTAAATATAAAATATGATATTGCAATTGTTATGCGTAAACCTTTGAAAGTTATTGCAAAAAGGATGGAAAGAAGGAATTACCAAATAGAAAAAATAAATGAAAATATTATTGCAGAAGCTTATGATTATTGCAGTAAAATAAAAAGATTTTCAAAAGAAACATATGAAATTGAGACAAAAGGAGAAGCAAATCAAATAATAAAATACCTAACATGCATAATAAAACAACAAAAAAAAGATAAAAAAATATGTAAAAAACCAAAGATAAAAGAAAAATATTACTTTTTAGAGTTGTTGAATCTTATAAAAAAAGGAAATAAATATAATTTATAATTCACTTAAAAACTAAAAGTCTACTATTAATAAATCAAAGCCTCTTTTGTTTCCAGAAAGCAGGTTTTGGTTTTTCTTCATTTAATAAATCAATTTTTCCAAATACACCATCATATCCAGGTATAATTGTAACTTTGTTGTTTCTTACATTAGATATGCTTTCTGCAATCTCCTTGGATGAATTCTCTTCTATCTTTTCTATATCTACATTTACAAGGATATTAAATTCAGTATTAAATTTTAATATTAATTTGTTGTATTCCTTTGCAACTGCTTGTGATGAAGATGACTTCTTTATAGCATAAGATATTACTTCTGCTAGAGGTACGAGGTGTTGGTAAGGTATTGCGTCTTTTGGAATATAATTTACTGGTCTATCCGCCAAGTCAATAATTCTATGTAGCACGCCAATAACAACCTTTTTCCCACAAATAGGGCAGATTTTGATATGCTCTGTTTCAGGATTTATTGATACTGAGCATTGTCTATGCCCATCAAAATGATACTTTCCTTCTTCTGGAAAGAATTCAATGGTTTTCTTTAGCTTTTTTGAATCCTTTTCTTTTATTGCATTTACTATTGAATTATAAGATAAATCTTTTTCATCAATCTCAAATAAATTCATTTCTCTTCCCATCTTTGGTAAAGAGTGCATATCGCTATTTGATATTAAAGTATATTTATCAAGTTCTGATATTAACCAATTCATAGGTGGATCACTACTTAATCCAGTTTCAAGTGCAAATATATGTTTTTCTTGATCTTTATACACATCTTTAATTGAATTAAAGCCCGTTGTGGCGCCGAGTGCACCAAAAAATGGTGTCCAAATATGTGCTGGAAATACGAATGCATTTCTGTTTACTTTAAATACTTCCTCAACAAAATGATCAGCGCTAATTGTAAGTTGTGGTCTTCCATCAGATGATAAATTCCCAAATTTTGATATTATATTATTTAATGAATCAACAGATTCAAAATCTGGCAACATTACAACATGGTGTATTCTTTTTGACCGTCCATTTTCTTCTTGTATAGTTGCAACTTCAACACTTAAAATAAACCATATCTTCCTAGAAGAATTTTTGAGTTTAAATAATCCTTGATGATCTTTACTTGGTTCTAAATTCTCCATAATCTCTTTAAGCCAAAGAGGATGTGTAAAATCACCTGTACCTATAACATTAATTCCTTTATTAAAAGCGGTATCTTCTATATTATATGGATTTATATTTGTACTACAGGCGCGTGAAAACCTTGAATGAATGTGAAAATCAGCATTAATTTTCATAAATATACCATTATCATTTTATTTATTTAAATTAATTTTATCTACTTATTTACAATCTTTTAGTAACGTTATTTTTCGGACATAATTTTTCTATAGGACACTTACTACATATTGGTATTGTATTGCAGAGTGCTTTTCCATGAGATTTTATAACATATGCAAAATTATGCCAGCAGTTTCTATCAACAACTTTCATTAAATCTTGTTCAATCTTATCTGGATTTTTATTAGTGCTTAATCCAAGCCTATATGAAAGTTTTATGACCCATGTATCAACTGGTATTCCTTCAACAATTCCATAAGCATTTATTAATATAGTATTTGCTGTTTTTCTTCCTATTCCTGGAAGTTTCAGCAATTCTTTCATACTGTTAGGTAATTTACCCTTATAATCACGCTCTATTATTTTATTTGCTTCAATTATGTTTTTAGTTTTTTTATCTGCAAAGCTGACTCTTTTTACATATTTCAGAAGTTCTTTTTCATCAGCATTTGCATAATCTTTTGCTGTTTTATATTTTTTAAATAGTTCTGGAGTTAGTGCATTGACTACATCATCTTTTGTTTGTGCAGATAATATTGCTGCTGCAAGCAGATCAATTGGTGTTTTATAACAAAGATAATATTTTGCATCTTTATAATATTTACACAATATCTGAGTAAGTGCTTTTGCATCTTTTTCATTTAAGAGTGTCATAGCATCATAATAATATATAAAGCAAATACTAATAACATTTACTACTATAAATATTTTTGATTATGATGAAAAATTCAAATAATATTAATTTAATAATTAAAAGATTGAAAATTAAATATAAAAAAGAAATTCATACTATACTGCAGCATAATTCAGCATGGCAGCTGCTTGTTGCAACAATGCTTTCAGCGCAATCTAAAGATACGCAAGTAAATAAGGTAACAGAAACACTTTTTAAAAAATACCCTAATATTGAAGATTATAAGAATTTGAATGCAATGGCTCTTTATAAATATATTAATACTCTTGGCTTGTATAAGAATAAGGCAAGAAATATAATTAATGCTTCAAAGTACATAATAAAAAATAATAAAGGGGTTGTTCCTGATTCTATAGACAAACTTATTAAAATAAAAGGAATTGGTAGGAAAACCGCAAATGTAGTATTATCTAATTATTTTAAAAAATATGAAGGAATAGCAATCGATACACATTGTATAACTGTATCTAACAGATTATTTCTAATTAAAACCTCAAATTCTAAAAAAATTGAAGAAATATTAATGTGCATTATACCAAAAAGAGATTGGGGTATTATAACAAATTTATTTATTGCATTAGGAAAGGACGTCTGTACAGCAAAAAAGAAATATTGCGAAAGGTGTGTGCTAAATGATTTATGTCCATCAAATACTACTTTTAAATATAACAAAAATAAATTGATGAATAAAGTGGTAAAATGATTGCATGTTTATTTAGTGGAGGGAAAGATTCAACACTTGCATTGCATAAAGCAAGTGCATTGATGAAAGTTAACCTTTTGATATCGATGATTCCTGATAATGATTATAGCTATATGTTTCATAAGCCAAACATAATGTTGACCAAGTTGCAAGCCCAGTCATTAGGAATAAATCACATAATGATTAGAACAGAAGGTAATAAAGAACTTGAGCTTGATGATTTAGAAAATGCAATAATTGAAAATAATGTTGATACAATTATAACTGGTGCAGTCGCAAGTAATTACCAAAAAAAGAGAATTGATATAATTTCTGAAAAACATAATATAAAACATTATGCACCATTGTGGGGTATTGATCCTATAATTGAGTTGAATGAGCTTTCAAACAATTATAATGTTATAATTACACAAATATCTGCTGAAGGTTTTGATGAATCTATGCTTGGCAAAAGAATTGATAAAGAAATGATAAAAAAGTTGATTTTATTAAATAAAAAATATAAAATAAATATGTTGTTTGAAGGTGGTGAAGCAGAATCTTTTGTACTAAATGCTCCAATGTTCAAAAAGAAAATAGAGATTATAAGAGCACATAAAGAAATAGAAGGTAGTGTTGGAAAATATATTATAGATGATGCAAAATTAATAAAATAACTATATTAAATAAAGGATTATTTTGAATAATCTTTAAATAATTTTTATTTTTATAATTTTTATATTTAAGCATATCTTTTTTAATTTTTATATTGATTAATTATATAGATTATATGGGGTTTTTATCTGAACGAAGTAGATATGCACAGAACGCAATAGAAATGGAGGATTCGACAGCAGAAGCTCTTGTTGAAAAAGGTATGAAAATAATCCATTTGAATAGAGGAGATCCAACTTATTATATAAAGACTCCAAAATATGAAATAGATGCATACAAAAAAGCACTTGATGACAACAAAGTATATTATTCAAGGGCACAGGGTATAATTGAGCTTACGAATGCAATAGTAAAACGTTACAAAGTATTATACAATTTAAAATTTAATGAAGATAAAGTTATAGTGACACAAGGCGTTTCTGAAGCACTTTCAATGCTTAATTCAGCATTAATAAATAAAAATGATAAAGCAGTTTTGTTTAGTCCTTATTATCCTCTATATATAACTCAACTTAAATTAAATGGCGGTTATGCAATCTTGGAAAGATATGATGAAAGTAATAAATGGAATATTCATATCGATGACCTAAAAAAATCTCTAAAATTTATAAAGAATGATGGCAAAATAAATAAAGTAAAATATATGTTAATTACAAATCCTAATAATCCAACAGGAACAGTTATGGATAGATCTGTGCTTGAAGAGATTGTTGATATTGCTAATGAATATAATATTATGCTGGTTAGCGACGAAATATATGATGAGATTATTTTCAATAATGCAAAATTTACCAGTATTT
Source organism: Microcaldota archaeon (assembly GCA_021806095.1). Classification (GTDB taxonomy): domain Archaea; phylum Micrarchaeota; class Micrarchaeia; order Micrarchaeales; family Micrarchaeaceae; genus JAJZYD01. The sequence continues at coordinate 21,076 of JAJZYD010000005.1, read as the reverse complement.
CAAAAATAGCTAAAGGTATCCCCCACATCATCCTTAATGGTGTATCAAAAAATTATAATGCAACTGGTTTTAGAATAGGTTATGTTATAATACCAGAAGACGATAAAAAATCTTTAGCATTAAGATCTAAATTTTATAGCTATAGCATGGTTAGATTATCATCAAATACACCTGCGGAATACTCTGCAGCCGAAGCAATAGGAAATATATCGGCGCATAAAAGAGAAATTCAAAAATTCGTAAAATTAATTTCTGATAGAGTAAATTTCACTTATAAAATACTTACTGAAAATAAATATATAAATATAGTGAGGCCAAATAGTGCATACTATCTGTTTCCAAAAATATATCTTAAAGAATTAGGTTTTAAAAATGATACAATGTTTGTTGATAAACTGCTTAAAGAAGAGGGTATTCAAATAGTATGGGGTTCTGCGTTCGGAGCACCATCTCATGTAAGAATTGTAGCACTTGCACCAAAACCAATTCTTAAATATGCAGTAACAAAATTTAATAATTTCTGTAAAAAATATGCAAAATAAAATATCAAATATTATGATATTATAAAAATTAAAAATTAAACAATATAATAAAACAAACAAAATATAAATATAATTCAAAATATTAATAACTTTGATTATTTTGTCTTTTATCTTTATATATACTTTATTTTACTAATGTTTAAATATATTTTCTAAAAAATAATATTAGATAAAATGCCTGGTATATTAAATTATAAAGTTGCATTATCAAAAGACGAATTAGAAAAGTTAAAGCTATTTTTTACTGATAGTCAAAATCCATCATATAATATTTTTACATTTGAAAATACATTAACCGAAGAAGAAAAAGCATTGATTGCTGCTAGATTTTCTAGATCTAAAGAGATTAGTATACAAAAACTATTTCTAAAGGAAATCTTAAGAGATGAAGATATAGAGAAATTGAAAGGACTGGAAAAGGTATCTAAGAATAATAAGAAAATTAGTGAAATAAATAAAAGAATTATTAGCGATTATGGGGATGATTCTGTACTGGATATGGTATCTGCAATTGTAGGAATAGAAGGTATTGATCAAGTTAGTGCAAAAATAATAGAAGATTGTAGATTATGTGGTTATATAGAAAAATCAACACGGTTTGTAAATTTTTCAAATCCTTTGCAATTGAATGAAAAAGGGGAGATTATAGGATATGCAGATGAAAAATACTCAAACAGTAAAAAATATTATTTGTATAGAACATATGAACCTATAGAATCCTCAAATTTGGCAAATACATATAATCAAGCAATGGATGAATTATTTGCAACTTTTTCCAAAGTTTTAGAAAAAACAATAGTTGAGTTAAAGAATAAAATGCCCCTAAGTGAGCAAGAATTTCCAGATCAAAATGATAGTAAAAATAAGATAAAATATGAGAGGCTCAGCGAAGAAGATAAAAAAATAGCAGAAAAGGCATATAATATGGCAACAAAAGCAAAAGCTTTTGACATATGCAGAGCTATTCTTCCGATGTCTACAATAACAAATCTTGCATGGAGTGCAGATTTTAGGAGCTTTACAAATACGCTAATTAAAATGTATGCAAGCGAAGATCCAGAGGCAGCAAAAATTGCAGAAAGTGTATATAACGTTTTATATACATGTGCACCATCATTGATAAGCAAAGTAAAAAATAAACACTCTCAAGATCAAATTAATTATTTAAAAAATAATCAACAAAAATTGCATCAACTTGAAAAAGAATTAGAACAGTTGGCAAAAGGAAAAGGTAATGAATATGATGTTTTTGCTTCTTCTGATAAAGTAAATGTTAATACTAAAAATGTTAGATTATTACGAGCTGATAATGATGAGTCAGCAAAATTAAATATTGCAACAAATTTGATGGTTCAAGATAGTTATATGGATCGAGAAAAAATCTTAAGAATACTTCAAGAAAATACTGAGTTTGTAAATAAAATTATTAATACTATAAATAAAGATAGAGATAATAGATGGAAGAAACTTCCAAGAGCATTTGAAAGTACTAACTATACAGTTGCCCTGTCTGCTCCAATTAGTGTATATAGAGATTTGCAGAGAAATAGATTTGTGCTCCATATACCTAAATCTTTCACAGTAGAGAATGGCTATATAATACCAAAACTCATTTATGATATAGGATTCGATGGAGAATTTAAAGATAAAATAACAAGCATAGAAAATGTTTATACTGAATTGAAGATGAATAAAAAACTTGAAGGCTATGCTAATCGCGCAGTAACATTTGCACATATTATAAAATGGATTGATATATTTAATCTGCGCGAAGCAGATTGGTATATACGCCTTAGAACATCAGCACAAGGTGATGATGTATATAGAGAACTTATGTTTAAATTATATAATGAATTAAGATCAGCACAACCTGATTTAATAAAAAATAGTATAAAACCCGGTGAAGATAAAATTGGGCAGCTTAATAGAGCTATGTCACTTTTTAAAAGAAAAAAATAAAAAGAATTAAAGCAATAAAAATAATATAAAAAGAAAGTAGAATAAATAAAAATAATATAAATAAAAAATAGTTAATATATTATATAATAAATATAAAAAGTGTTTAGTGTGTTTGCAAGTAAAGTTAATTCAAATAATCTAGAGTTATTTAAAAATGAAAAATATAGTTTTAATTCTAATTCTTGGAAAATGGAATTAGAAATTTCTAATAAATTTTCAGGTAAAATTTTTAATGAAGATATAATAAAAGCAATAAATATTGTATTTAAAAATGAATACAAAAATATAAAATATAAATTTTCAGGTATTAGCGATACTAATAATTTGTTGAAGTTAATTATAATTACAGAAGATTTCATGTTAGTTTCTGATATAAAACAATGTTTAGAGAAGGAGATAAAGAAAATAGTAGAAAATAAAGATACCTTTATTTAATAATAAATAATATTATAAACAGCCAAATAATCAAAGGAAAAGTATTTATTTATTTTTAGAGTCAAATAACTGTTATTTTAGATTATGATATTATGGGCCTGTCGTCCAACGGCTAAGACGCTAAGCTTATAAAAGCACGTAAGCCTTACACGCTTGAGACTGGAGTTCGACTCTCCACAGGCCCATTCATTATTAATAAATTTTAAATTAACAATATGAGCAGGAAATCCTACACTATTATAGGTAAGGGAAATGTCACAAAATTAGTCACTCTGCTCAATCCATGCAATAATTTCTTCTCCATATTTGTTTATTAATAAACCATTAAATTTAAATCCTACATTTTCTAGATTGTCTATCCGCTCCATATTTTTTTCTCTATTATCATAAAATCCTAAAATTAATCTACCTTCTGATTTAACATGATCCTTTACTTCTGAAACCACTTCTTGTTGTTCATCGACATCTAAATTCCAATTGTCCCAAATATCCCAATAAATAAAATCATATTTATCTGGAATGGAATATTTTGAAATATCCTTTATATTGCGTACATCGAGTTTTATAAAATTTTTAAAATCATTTGGAAATAATTCTTTTATTTGATCCATAAATTTTAAATCAATGTCTATACCATAAGGTATAAGTTTATATTTTGACCACTCTTGTAATGATCTTAATAAGAATCCATCGGCACATCCTATATCTATTATTGTACCGGACTTGTTTATAAGTTCTGCTATAAAAGCTCGCCTCTTTACCCACAAGTCAAAATCATATCCAGCAACATGACTTCTTACTAAGTATTCTTTTACAGTATCTTTATTAAATATAATCTTCTTAAATTCTTCAGAATAGTTATAATCCATCTAAATCACCTACCAACAAAATATACATAATTTTGTGTAAGTATATTAATTAATTGCAATTGTCTGTCAACTAATTAATATTATATATCTTTAGAAAAATATATATTAGATTAGGGTATTGCTGTTTTTATATGTTGGGTATTTATAAATATTAACTCTTCGAACGAAGAGTTTTTTCTATGGAAAAAAAGTAATTTATATATAAAATTTTCAGTAATTATGTGACTATAAGAAAGTATGCGCTTACAATCATTATTAAAGCAAGCAACACTTTCTTAAATAAACTTTTTTCTTTAAATATTACTCCACCTATTAATACAGTTATAATAATTGTTGTTATATTTGCAATAGGTATTGCAAGGCTAATTAATATGCTAGATATTGTTAAATAAAATATAATTCTGTAAAAGAAAGTTAAGGTGCTTATTAATACAATATTGTTTATATAAATCTTTATATCATTTTTAAACCATGATAAATATGTAGAACCTCTGCGGACAATTATTGCCATTAAGTTTAATGAAGTAAATATATTTACAATAATTATTATAGATGCAATATTAACATAGTTCAATAAATATTTCAATATAATTAATCCAAATGAAACCGCTAATGTATCCAATAAAATAAGTAGTCGATAATTATATTTGTAATTATTTGATTCTTTTATTTTTTTTGATTCATTGATAAGTAAATATGCTGAAATTGCTAAGATTATTATAAATCCATATTGTATAAGAGTAAGTGATTCATTAAGAAATAGAAATGCAAAAATTACAACAAATAGTATCGGTAGTGTTTTATATATTGGTGAAGCAATAGAAATATTACCATGCCTAAATAGCCTAGCAGTGAACCAAAAACTTATTGTTAATGTTATGCTATATGCATAAAGCAGAATCCAATTTAAAGGTATTATATTAAAGTTAGCAAAAGGTAGAAGCATAAAAGAAAATACTGTAACAATAAATGTAATTGATGCGGTATATGCAAGTGCATGTTCTATTTTCAAGAGTTTTTTTTCAAATAGTGCTATTATTCCTGAGAAAAAACCAGCAAGAATTGCAAGATAAGGCCAAAATTCACTCAACATAAAACTCTAACTTTTTTTGTTTTTAATCTATTCTTTCTTATTTTTATGTTTATTACTAAATGCATAGCCGATTGTTAAATAAATAAGTTTTGCGGCAAGATAATCTGGTGCTATTAATCCAGGTATTGGTGATAATTCAACAAAATCAGCCCCTATCAATTCCTTTTTTTGTAAGATTATTTTCAATATTTCCTTTACTTCATAAAAATGCATTCCATCTGGTTCCGGAGTTCCTGTACTTGGCATTTCACTAATATCAAAAACATCAAAGTCAAATGTCAAATAAATTTTTTTATATTTAAGTTTTTTAAGTATAATATCTGCAATTTTCCTAATTCTAATCCGATGAATATTATTTATAAATAATATATCATTTTTATATTTTTTTGCAGAATTTTCTTCAATACTTCTTACTCCAACACTATAGATATTGCTACACAGTTCATTTGCCCTTGTAATAATAGATGCATGGCTATATTTACTTCCCATAAATTTATCTCTTCTATCTGCATGTGCATCGAAATGAAGTATACTAAAATCTTTATATTTTGAAGCAATTGCCATTATTGATCCTAAGGCTATGCTATGATCTCCACCTATAATTAGAGGTACTTTATTATCATCAAGTATTATTGCAACTTCTTTTGATATATCTTTTATATTTTCTTCTAAAGAATTCAGGTTTGGTGTAAGCTCTTCTGTTGTGTATATACCTACTTCTTTTTGTATATTAACATTAAGCTCTTCACTATAAAATTCAAGATTTCTACTAGCGCTTATTATTGCGTTAGGTCCATTTCGTGCTCCAGATTTGTACGAAGTAGCAGAATCATAAGGTACTGGCAAAATTACTATTTTAGCATTTTTGTAATCTTGATTTTCTATTCCACCAAAATTATATGGTGGAAGATTGTTTAAAATTTGCATATCATCATTATTTTTATTATATTAATTATTTTAATTATTATTTATTTTTAGTTTAGCCCCGACCGGATTCGAACCGGTGTACACGGGTCCAAAGCCCGCGGTCCTTGGCCGCTAGACGACAGGGCTGTTTATCTATTATTCATTAAAATAATACAATCACATAATTAATAATATTATTAAAATTAATATTTAAATTATTTAAATAATGTTAAATATTAAAATTATTAATAAAATTAATCAATGAAATTAATCATAAAATTAAATTATAGTTAATAAAAATATAATAAAATAATTAATATGTAAACTATAAATTTATAAAACTATATAATTTATAACTAAATTGACTTATTAATATTAATTTGTGCTAATGCTTATATACTTATTTAAATGGTAAATATAATTTAATAAAAATATAATTTAGATTTTATAATTCAATTTTTAAAAAAATTTAAATATTATTAAAATTTAGATATAATTTTTGTATTGGTGTATTATTTGAGAAGTGCTGATATAATTACGTTATTTAGAATAATTTTAGTATTTTTTATCCTTTATTTTGTAATAATAAAATTAAATTCAATTATTATTATATTTATATTATTAATTATGTTTGCACTTGATGGTGTTGATGGTTTTGCAGCAGTAAAAGAAGCTGGTAAATTAAACAATAAAAAAATAACCTTTGTTAAATATATAAAAGCAGCAATAGGCAATCAAAAATATAAAAAAGAGATTATTGAATTAAAACAAAATATTACAAAACTATCAAAATATGGACCAAGATTAGATGTTGCTGGAGATAGAATTATAGAATACTCCTTTTGGATATTATTTACTTATCTAAATATAATACCTTTATTTGTTATATTAATTATAATTGTAAGAAATTCGTTTGCTGATGCACTTATGGCTGCTAAAGGTACATCAGCAAAATTAAAGAGTAAATTTGCAAGACGCTTATATTCATCAAATATTTCAAGGGCTTCATCATCAATTTTGAAAATATTAACCTTTTCATATCTAATAATTGTTTATATCAATGGCTATCCAATACTGCCAGGATTTGTCTTAGTTGCACTTTTAGTTATATTTATAGTTATACGAGGTATTTCAGAAGTTTATGAAGGTATTATTAATTAATTTGATCAATTATTTATAATATTTCATTATAATTATGTATTATAATAAAACCCTTTTATAAGATAAGCTAATTTATTAAGCAGTAACGAAAGATATTTATAACTTTATAGACGATTATAATGTTGAAAATATTTAAAGTATTAATATTCATGAAACATAAATTATTAAATCTATATTAGTAATATATTTAAATAAATTTAAGAAAAATATAAATAAAATAAATAAAAAATATAGTGAGTCTATGATATCTGATATGAACATATCCTATGTAGAAGGAAAAATAGAGCCTGCATCATTAGCAAAGCAGAAATTTCCAAAGTTAAATATTAATTTGGATTCTGTTAATTCAACAGGAACTGGTGTTGAAATAAAGTATACTTTTGTTGCTGATTATTTTGAATCGGAAGATAAAGAATCAAAAAATATTGGTCAAATAAAACTCGGCGGAATTGTAAATATTACTGATTCAAAGGATAATATTGCAACATTATTGAAAAGATGGAATGAAAAGAAAACACTTCCACCACAAATAGCAGAAGAAGTACTTAATGCATTGAGTTTTAGGTGCAGTGCATCTGGGACACTTCTTGCATATGTGCTTGGGTTGATACCACCTCTTATAACAAGCACAATTAAAATACAAGATACAAATACAAAAGAGAAGTAAAATAATTTTTAAATATTTTCTTCTCCTTTTTTAATTTTTTTATTATGTTTTTTTCCTAATATTATATATTTTTCATCAATAAAATTCATAGTTTTTGTTGAGATAATATTGGCTATCAAAAAGTTCTTATAGTTTGCATTATATATAATTAATTATATATAGATAGTTAAGATATGCTTATCTATAATGATTTTATGTCTGCAGAATCTGGATCTTTAGAACAATCTTTTACTGTTGTTGAAGAAAATATATTACAAGCAGATGTTATTATATATGATGTTGATTACTTTACAGAATCTTCTAATTTGTTTGTAAGATTATCAGCAAGAGGAGCAGATGGAAAATTTTATGAAATTTTAGATGATTCCTTTAAACCTTATTTTTATTTTTTGCCTAACATTAATTTTGATATAAAAAATCTTAGTGATGAAAATTTTATTAAAAGAAGTGGCATTGATAAGATTGTTGGATTTGAAAAACAGAATAAGATGTTACTTGGAAAAGAAGTAGAAATATATAAAATAATTTTAAATATACCAATGCAGGTTCCTAAACTAAGTACTTATCTATCAAGCTTTGGCAGCTGTTATGAATATGATATTTCATTTGCAAAAAGATATGTTATTGATAAAGAAATTCCACAATTTATATTATCAAGGATCAAGTATAAAAATAAAAAGGGCAAATTTATGCTCAACAGCGTAGAAAAATTAAACATAGAAGAGCAGTTAAAGGAATCAAAACTGAAAGATATTCAATTGAATATATTGTGCTTTGATATAGAGGTATATAATCCATTCGGTGCTCCAAGAATCAATATTGATCCAGTAATAATGATAAGTTATCTTTATATTTCAAATGGCAAGAAAGGAAGTGGTATTATTACAACAAAAAAGATAAACAAACCATTTATTGAATATATAGAAAATGAAAAATTAATGATACAGCGTTTTATAGAGTTAATAAATGAACTTGATATTGATATAATAACAGGGTATAATTCTGCCAATTTTGATATTAAATATCTTTTGGACAGGGCAAATCATCTTAAAATGGAATTTGATATAAGTAGATTTCATGATGGCACTAGATTAGAAAGGCATGGCCTTGTAGAAAGAGTTAAATTATCTGGAAGAATTCATATAGATGCATATCTTGTAGTAAAATTTATTGCGACGGTTGGAGCAGCTGAATATATATTAAAGCTCAATAGCTACACATTAAAGAATGTTTATGAAGCAATAAGCAAGAAGAAGAAGATTGCAGTAGAAAAGAAAGATATATATAAATTATGGGATGGGAATGAAGAAGATTTGGAAAATCTTGCAGAATACAACATGAATGATTCTGAAGCTCTTTTTGAAGTTTATAATACATTTATACCAATAATGATCGAGCTTACAAGAATAACAAATGATTTAATAAGTGATGTTGCGGTTTCTACGACAGGTCAGCTTGTTGAGTTCTTATTAATTAATTATTCACATAAGACAAATTCAATTGTACTCAATAAGCCAAACGAAAAAGAGATAAATGAAAGGATGTTAAATCCAATAGAAGGTGCATATGTGAAAACGCCTGATCCGGGAATATACAATTCAATTGTTGTATTTGATTTTAGGGGTTTATATCCTTCAATTATAATATCACATAATATTGATCCTTCAATGCTATGTAATGATTGTAAAGATTATCATGAATCACCAATAGGTGTCAAATTTAGAAAAGATATGAAAGGTATAATACCAACAATATTAGAAATATTAGTAAATCAAAGAATGTCTGTTAAGAAGGCTTATAAAAAGGATCCAAATAATATTGCACTTGGTTCTAGATCTCAAGCGCTTAAAATTCTTGCCAATTCAGTTTTTGGTTATTTAGGTTATGCAAGATCAAGGTGGTATTCAAGAGATTGTGCAGCAAGCATAACTGCATATGGCCGTTATTATATTCATCAAACCATTGAATTTGCTGAAGAGCAGGGATTTAAAGTTTTATATGGCGACACGGATTCTGTAATGCTTTTAATGAATAATAAAAGTAAAGAAGATGCATTAACATTTATGAAGAGTTTAAATGCAAAGCTTCCAAGTTCTATGGAGCTCGAGCTTGAAGATTTCTATAAACGCGGAGTTTTTGTTGGAAAAAAAGTTAATAAAGAAGAAAAAGGTGCAAAGAAAAAATATGCACTGCTTTCAGAATCTAATAAAATAAAAATAAGAGGATTTGAACTTGTAAGAAGAGATTGGTCAAAGATAGCAAGAGAAACACAGCAGAAAGTGCTTGAATCAATATTAAATGAAGGCAGCAAAGAGGAGGCTATTGAAATTGTTAAAAATATAATAAATAAAGTAAGAAATAATGAAATTCCATTGTCTGATTTGGCAATAAATACAAGGCTCAGAAAAGGGATGAATTCATATGATGCGAGATCACCAGAGCTTACTGCAGCAAAAAAAGCAGTTGATGCAGGATTTAGGACTAAAGATGAGATTGAAGGTGTAGTAATCAGTTATATTATAACAAAGCATGGAAACACTACATCAGACAAAGCAGAATTAGAAGGTATTGCAAAAGATTATGATCCTGAATATTATATAAATAAACAAATAATTCCTGCGACAATGCGTATATTAAAAGAGCTTGGAATAGAAGAAAGCGAGTTAAGTAATGGAGGAAAACAGAAGAAATTATAATTTTAAATTTTATATTATTGTTAATTATTCTATATTCAACAACTAAAAATATTTTAGATTGTTATATAATATAGAATTTTCTGATTGATCATTTATTATTCAAGTCTTTTTATTATATGATACCCAAATTGTGTTTTTACTAATCCAGAAATTTCTCCCTTCTTAAGCTTAAATGCCGCTTCTTCAAAAGGTTTGATCATCTGTCCCTTTGAAAAGAATCCTAAATCCCCACCTCTTTTTCTCGAACCATCCAAAGAATACTGTTCAGCAAGCTTTGCAAAACTTTCCCCATTTGTTAACTTGTCAAGAATATCTTTTGCCGTTGACTCCTTTTCAACGAGTATATGTGCGCATCTTATCTTCTCTGACATACAATCACTTTATTTTATAATATAAATATTATTATATTAGTTTTATTAATCTATCTTAATTTTATAATATCCTAATTAAAATATCATAAATAAAAATAAGATAAACATAAATAAAACATCAATAAATAAAAATAATAAAATAAATAAAAATGATACTAAAGACAAAATAAAAATAGTAATATTTATATACTAAATCATATAATTATAAATAAATTATATAATAAAATAATTATTTCAAAAAATAAAATAGAAAAATACTAAATAATAAAATAAGCTTGAGGTGATTTTGTGACTTCTGAAGAAGATAAAAAAATGAATGAGATTATTAATTCTATAACAAATGAGATGAATAAAATAATAGACGATACAAGTGTGCCAAAGAATGTGCGTGGTGCTATTAGTGAAGCTAAAGCAAAGCTCAATGCTTCTGGAGAATATGTAGTGAGAATTGCAGATGCAATATATAGCGTCGATGCTGTGAGTAATGACATTAATTTACCACCGCAAGCAAGGACAAGTATATGGCACTTGCTCAGCAAATTGGAATCAATAAAAGAGGAGGTAAATGAGCAATGATGATGGTTATAATAAAGGTAAGATGCAAGAGGGAAATGAAATAATAAAAGTGTTTATTGATCTACTTTCCAAATATGGCCTACTGCTTGGTACTGATATAAAACCACAGAATATAAAGAAGTTTAATATTGATATAATTATATCAAAATTAGCAGAAATGAAAGCAAATGATCCATCACTATTTATTATTACTCAAGAGCATATAGATAAGGCAATGAGAAGTTTGGAGAGCAAGAAAGAACCACTAGAAGTAAAAGTCATAAGATCAGCTGAGTTCAAGCCAATTGCATCAGAAGTTGAGGCTAATTATTCTATAGAATCAAAAGAAATACAGAGGGCTGAAGGAAATGTAACTGATTTTGTAAAATATTTCAATAGCAGGCTTGACAGGCTCAAAAAAGTTCTTTCTAATCATAGACAATGTACACCTATTAAATCCTTGGAGTTATTAAAAAATTTTGTTAATGGTAGAGAAGTATGTGTTGTTGGAATAGTGACAACAAAGATAACAACAAAAAAAGGAAACATTATGGTTGTCATTGAGGATTCAACAGCCGATTCTAAAATAATATTTATGAATGGAACTTCTGAAAAGGTAAAGCAGCTTTTCAATAGTGCATCAAATATAATACAAGATGAAGTAATTGCGATAAAAGGAAAGTACAGTGATCCCTTTATTATAGCAAATGAAATCATATGGCCAGATATTCCAATAAAAGAAAAGAAAACAATAAAAGATGATCTTGCAATTGCTTTCATATCTGATATACATGTCGGTAGCAAAGTTTTTCTTGAAAATAATTTTTTCCATATGCTTACATGGTTGAATGGAAAATCAGATTTTGATAAAGAAATTGCAGGAAAAATAAAATATATGATTGTCGGGGGTGATGTTGCTGATGGTATAGGTGTATATCCAAATCAAGAGAAAGATCTTGCAGTATTAGATGAATATGAACAATATAAAAGATTATTTGAACTGCTTGAACTTATCCCTGATTATATACAAATTTTTGTGCTTCCTGGCAATCATGATTCGGTGCAGAGAGCAGAACCGCAACCGCCTTTCAATGACAATTTAATAAAAGATTTTAAAAAATCAAATATACACATGGTTTCAAATCCCTCTTATATTACATTCAATGGAGTCGAAGTGCTTACTTATCATGGAACATCACTTGATTCAATGATACGCTCTATTCCAGGGCTATCTTATTCAAAGCCAGAACAGGTTATGGTTGAGCTGCTAAAGAGAAGACATTTATCACCTATATATGGAGGTAACATAATTGTTCCAAGCAAGGATGATAATTTAGTTATAGATAAAGTTCCTGATATTTTACATATGGGGCATATACATAAGAATGGTAATATGCTTTACCATAATGTTCATATAATAAATAGTGGTACTTGGCAGGATAGAACAGAATTTCAGGTAAAACAAGGTCATATACCAACCCCAGCGCTTCTTCCAATATATGAAATAAAATATAATAAATTTACAAATATAAATTTTAAAGAAATTGAAAACAAGGCAAAATTTTAGTATGGTGTGATTTTGGATATAAAAGAATATTTTGATATTATAAACAGAGATGTTGAGAAAGCATATGCAGTCGCCCAAATGGCAAGGAGAAAAGGCTATGATCCTGTGCCTTATGTTGAGATAAAGCCAGCTCCAGACCTTGCATCAAGAGTTGAAGGTATTATTGGAGTTGAAGGTATTGCAGATATTATAAAAGATATAGGACCAGAAAAAACAAGACCTGAAACAGCATTTGAAGTTGTAAAAAGGATATGTAATGACAATAAATTTGACATGCCATTAAACAAAAGGCTTACGCTTGCAGTGCGCGCCGGTTTGAGTGTTCTTACGGAGGGTGTATTGGTAGCACCTACAGAAGGTCTGCAAGGTGTTGAAATACATAAGAATGCAGATGGAACTTCATATATAGCTGTTGTATATGCTGGTCCTATAAGAGGTGCAGGGGGCACGAGTGCCGCATTATCTGTTGCACTTGCAGATTATGCAAGAAAACTATTTAATATAGAGGTTTATAAACCATCAGACACTGAAGTTGAAAGAAATCTTGAGGAAATTATGCTTTATCATACAAGATGTGCGAGGCTTCAGTACCTGCCAAGCGACGATAATATTAGAACAATATTCAAGAACTGCCCTGTTTGTATAGATGGCCTTCCTACAGAAGATATAGAAGTTAGCACTTATAGAAACATAAAGAGATTTGATGAGAATGGAAAAGAGCAAATATTAACAAACAGAGTTAGAGGCGGTGTTGCTCTAGTGAGTTGTGAAGCAATAGCCCAAAAAGCGAAGAGTGTTTTGAAGTATGCAAAAGCAGAGGGGCTTGAATGGGATTGGTTAAGTAGTATTATAAAAATTGACAAGTCTCCATCTATGCAGCTGCAATATTCAATGCCTTCTTCATCAACTAATCTTAAAGTACAGGATTCTATGCAAATATCCAATACAGAGCAGGCTTCAACTAAAACTGTGGTATTTTTACAGGAGCTCGTCGCTGGTAGGCCGGTGCTTGCATATCCAGATTATCCAGGATCTTTTAGAATTAGATATGGCAGATCAAGGCTTACTGGCATAGCTGCAAAGGGATTCAATCCTGCTACAATGATTGTACTTGATAATTTTATAGCTACTGGTACTCAATTGAAAGTTGAGAAGCCAGGTAAGGGTTGTATTGCATCACCAGTTGACTCTATAGAAGGTCCGTTTGTAAAGCTTGATAATGGAGAAGCATTGCGCATTAACAGCGCTAAGGAGGCAAAAATGCTATATAGCAGAATTAAAAAAATTATTGCGGTAGGTGATATTCTTGTAACATACGGAGATTTTAAGAAGAGTAATACACCACTTTTGCCTACAAGCTTTGTCGAGGAATATTGGGAAGCAGAGCTTAAGGCAGCTAATTATAATAAAGAAATCAAAAAGAAACTTTCATTCAAAGAAGCATACGAAATTTCAAAAGAGTACAATGTACCAATGCACCCATTATATATTTATGAATATCAGGATATTACAAGCAATGAGCTTTTGATTATTGCAAAATCAATTATTAAAGCAGAGCTATCAATAATACAAACAGATGAACATACAAATAACAAAAATATATTTGATGTTGAAAGCATCAAGATTCCAATTGATAATATTAATGATATTGTAGCTAGAAAAAAATTTGTTGATATTTTTGAAAGGTTGTGCATACCTCATATTGAGTTAGATGACTATATAATAATAAAAGGGGAAAATGCGCAGAGTCTTCTTTTTGCATTAGGGTTTTTCAATAATAATAAAATAGATATGAATCCAGATATAATAAAAAAATATGATATTGAAAGTTCAGATACATTATCAATATTAAATAAAATATCACCTTTTAAAATAATGAAAAGATCAACAAGAATAGGGGCAAGAATTGGAAGGCCAGAAAAGGCAAAAAAGAGATTAATGAAGCCAGCACCAAATATCCTGTTTCCGATTACAGATTATGGGGGAAAAGAGCGCAGCATTATCAAAGTGTATGCAAATGAAAAGAGAAAATTTGGAAATAGCGGAATTGAGTTAGAGATTGCAAGATTAAGATGTGAAAAAGGCCACGAATTTGTTACTTCATCTTTTTGTAGCAAACATAATTCAGCATCAAAACTTGAAAAAATATGTAAAAGTTGTGGTAGGATTACAGAGAATGAAATATGTAGTGTCTGTAATATAAAGACTATTGCTTACGACAATATAAAATTCAATATTACTGAGCTTGTAGAGCGAGCGATGAAAAATATAAATGTCCAGCAGCTTCCAAAAACATTTAGAGGTGTAAAAGGGCTTGTAAGTTCAAAAAAAATAGCCGAACCACTTGAGAAAGGAATTATTAGGTCAATGAATGATATAAATATATTTAAAGATGGTACTGCCAGATTTGATGCAACGGATGTTCCTATAACTCATTTCTATCCTAAAGAATTTAATGTAAGTGTTGAGAGGCTTAAAGAATTGGGATATACAACTGATTATAAAGGTAATCCATTAGAGCGTGATGATCAGCTTGTTGAACTCAAACATCAAGATATTATACTTAATATAAACGGCGCAGAATATTTTGTAAAAGTAGCGCAGATGATTAATGATATGCTTGTAAAATTCTATAAAATCGAGCCGTTCTATAACGTCAAGAATATTAATGATTTAATAGGCGTGTATGTAATAACATTGTCTCCACATACTTCATGCGGCGTTGTGAACAGAATAATAGGATTGACAAATGCAAATGTTGGCTTTGCACATCCTTATATTATAACTGCAAGAAGAAGAAACTGTGATGGAGATGAAGATACAACTATGCTGCTACTTGACGCATTAATAAATTTTTCAAAGAGTTATTTACCAACCACTATTGGAGGCACAATGGATGCGCCGCTTATTCTTACAATAAATGTTCATCCTGAAGAGGTTGATGATGAGGTTCATGCAATGGAAATTGTTAAAAATTATCCTATTGAATTTTATGAAAAGACTCTTATAAGAGCGCCACCATCAGATATTAATATTGAGCTTGTTGGTAATAGGC
This sequence comes from Microcaldota archaeon, assembly GCA_021806095.1. Classification (GTDB taxonomy): domain Archaea; phylum Micrarchaeota; class Micrarchaeia; order Micrarchaeales; family Micrarchaeaceae; genus JAJZYD01. The sequence goes on along the minus strand of JAJZYD010000005.1, from coordinate 5,200 downwards.
TTAATAAAGAATCAATTTATCAAAATCTTAATTTTACTCATGAGACAAGTGCAGAAGCAATTACCGATGCACCAATAAAATGCACTTATACAACATTAAAAACAATGCAGGAAAAGATCGATGCTCAGTTTGAGCTTATGGATAAATTGTGTTCAATAAATAAGTCAGATACAGCAAGAAGGCTTATATTAAGTCACTTTATCCCGGATTTAATGGGAAATCTGCATTCATTCTCAAGACAAACTTTCAGATGTGTTTCATGCAATGCAAAATACAGGAGAGTGCCATTAATAGGCAAATGTACAAAATGTAATGGAAAAATTGTACTTACAATATCAAAGGGCGGAATTGAAAAATATCTTAATGTTGCAATAAATCTTTCAGATAAATATAATCTTGAGCCCTATATTAAACAGAGAATAATGCTGCTTAAGGATGAAATAGAAACAGTATTTGGGGTTGTAGGCGCCGAGCGCGCGGTAGGCCAATTTAATCTTGCAAATTATGCTTAAATTATAAAATATAAAAATAATAAGAAGAAATAATAAGAAAAGTATTATAATAATATATTATAAAATATTATAAAATAGAATTATTATAAAAATAATAAAAATAAAAAATAAAAAAGCACAATAATCATATATATTATATTTATATTAACTATAAAAATATAATTTATGTAATTTAAATTATTGTTAATATTATAAAATATTTATAACTTTAAAATACAAAGTGATAATATGGTTGAAAATAAGGAAGATAAGGAAAGCAAAAATGAAAGATATGAAGAAGGAAGAAAAGCGGCAATAGAGGCGATTAAGCGTTCAGTAGAAGAAGATATAGTTTTTAATAAAAAAGTAAATCCTAGTACAAACAATTCAAACAAAAAATATGATAAGCCGAGTATAACAAATATTGTAGATCTATCTGTAAATCCTGATTCAAATTTTTATGAAGGATTTAAAAGAGGTATGTTAGATATTTATAATAATAAATCAATAAGTCAAATCCTTAGAAAAGATGAGAATGAAAAGGAATAATCATTGATAAATTATTGAAGTTGATCTGATGTATAATAATAAATCAATTGAAGAAAAATGGTTGCAATACTGGAAAGAAAAAAATCTTTTCAAGTTTGATGAAAAAAGTGATAAGCCTATTTATGTTATTGATACACCACCACCTTTTACAAATGGAGCACTCCATATGGGTCAAGTGTTTTGGATATCCTATATTGATACTATAGCAAGATACAAAAGAATAGCTGGTTATAATGTGCTTTATCCTCTTGGCTGGGATATGCATGGATTTCCTACAGAGATTGCTGTAGAAGAAAAATATGGTAAATCATTGTCAAAAGAAGAATTTTATAATAAAGCAGTAGAACTCTCAAATTCTAATATTGAAATAATGCGCAGCGTGATACTTAAGCTTGGTGCAACATTTGATGATAGATATGAATATAAAACCGCTTCAAAAGAATATACAAAAAAAGTTCAGCTTGCATTGTTGGAAATGTATAAAAAAAAGATGATTGTAAGAGATATTCATCCTGTATTATGGTGCACTGGCTGTAATACCGCCATATCACGAGAAGAAATAGAGGAAGTTAATAAAGAAGCAACACTTAATTATATAAAGTTTGATATTGCCAATTTTGCTGAAGAGTCCAATAAAAAAGATGAGACAAAAGGTGCAAATATAAGTGCTGATAATATAATAATTGCAACAACCAGACCAGAGCTTCTTCATGCGTGCGTTGCTATTGCCGTTAACAATAATGATGATAGATTTAAGAAGTTAATAGGGGAGAAGGAGGCAATAGTGCCTATTTTCAATAAAAAGGTAAAGATTATTGGAGATTCATCAATTGACAAAGAGTTTGGTACTGGTTGCGAAATGGTTTGCACATTTGGAGATAATAAAGATGTTATGATATATCACAAGTACAAGCTTGATATTGTTGATGCAATAGATGAAACAGGCAAGTTGAAGAATGCAGGCAAATTTACTGGAATGAAAATAAAAAATGCAAGAAAAGCAATCTTAAATGAATTAAATAAAACAGGATATTTAAAGAAGCAGGAGAAGCTTAATCATTCGGTAAAAGTGCATGATCGATGCGGTACTGAAACAGAGCTACTACAGCACATACAGTGGTTTATTAAAACAAAAGATATTAAAGAAAAAATAAAAGAATATGCTAATGAGATAAAATGGGTTCCAGAACAGAACAAACAGAGGATTTTTGATTGGATTGAAAGTATTGAATGGGATTGGAATATATCAAGAAGTAGAATCTTTGGTACACCAATACCTTTCTGGCATTGTGAAAAATGTGGAGAAATTATAGCGCCAAAAGCTGAAGAGCTGCCTATCAATCCTTCTTTGGAGTCAGCACAAGGAAAATGCAAAAAATGTGGAGGAAATATTGTAGCAGATTCTGATACTTGTGATGGCTGGGTTGACAGCTGCATTACTCCTTTGGTAGTTGCGGGATGGCCTGATAAAAAATTAATGAAAGATAGATTTCCTTTGGATGTTAGAATACAAGGTGTTGATATAGTAAGAACATGGGCTTTCTTTACAATTGTAGGATCATTAGCAGTTGCTGATGATAAACCTTTTGAGACCCTTCTTACACATGGTATGATATTAGGCTCTGATGGAAGAGAGATGCATAAAAGATGGGGCAATGGTATATTTCCTGATGAACTTATGGCAAAGTACTCTATAGATGCTATAAGATTATGGGCCGCGCTTTCTGGAGGATTAAACAAGGATAAAGTATTCTCTTATAAGGAAATGGATTATGCCAGCAGCTTTATAACAAAGCTGTACAATTCAGCATTGTTTATAAAAAATATATCTAATGGATTTAATATTTCTAATATTAAAGAGCCTAAAAAAGGAATGAATATTTTTGATATGTGGATACTAAATAAATTCAACAAAATAGTTAAAGAGGTAAGCAATTCATATGATAATCTAATGCTTTTTGAAGCACTTTCAAAGCTTACAAACTTTTATTGGCACGAGTTCTGTGATTATTATATAGAAGACGTAAAGCATAGAGTATATTCAAAAGATGCGAATATGAAAGAAAGCAGAGATGCGGCAATATACACGCTTAATTATATACTGCATAATTCATTAGTGCTATTTGCTCCAAACATACCGTTCGTTGCTGAAGAAATTAATTCAATGTTTTGCAATGAAAGTATATTTAAAGAAAAGCTTCCAGAATTTATTGAAATTCCTTCAGAGCCCTCATATATAATGAATGGCCTTTTATTTGCAGCAAATGTTGAACAGGATCCAGAAATATATGGAGAAATTCTCAATGTAATAATAGTAGAAGCAAGAAAGCAGAAAGCAAAGCTGAAGATTGCATTAAATAAGCCTATAAAGTCAATAAATATAAATGTTCCTGTAGAATATTATAAAGCAGTTATGGCAAGTGCAGATGATATAAAAAGTATAATAAAGGCAGATTCTGCAGAGATATCGCAAGGCACTGAGTTATCGATATCTATAAATATATAACTAAACCAAATAACAACTAAAATTAAAAATTAAATAAATAAAATGTTATAATAAAAATATTAATAAACATAATATTTAATAAATAGCAAATGAGCTATTGTTAAATTAAAATTTTGAAAATTATATTGATGTTAATAAATTAATACTTGTGATGTGATGGCTAGAATATATGGAAAACATTATGGAAAAGCAAAATCAAGAAAGCCATATGTTGCTGAGTTTGGTGTTATACCAAAAGATGCAAACATAACAAAAGAAGCAATAGAAGATATTATTGTAAATTATGCAAAGAGCGGCAAAAGCCCTGCAATGATAGGTGAGCTACTTAAGAAACAGCATAATGTTCCTTATATCAGGCAATATACTGGAAAGCGATTGAGTCAAATACTCGAAGAGAAAGGGCTCAAAAGTGAGATTCCAGCAGATTTACTTGATTTAATGAAGAAGGCAGTAAACATGAGAAAACATTTAGCAGCTAATAAACAAGACAAGCATAATACTTTAAGATTAAAAAGAACAGAATCAAAGATATGGCGCTTAGTACGCTATTATACTAAGAACGGTTACCTTCCTGAAGATTGGAAGTATAATCCAGAGCTTGCAGCACTTATTATAAAAGGAAGTGCCTAATCAAAAATGGTGATATAAATGCCTATACAAAGAGGAGTTGACAAATGGAAGCTGAAGAAATGGTTCAATATTATTGCGCCAAAATTATTTAATGAAGTAGAAATTACTGAGATGCCGGCTAATGATGAAAAAATAGTGGGAAGAAATATTATAATAGGGCTTGAATTGCTGACAGGAAATCCAGCTCACGCTTATACTAATGTAAAGCTTAAGGTTGTAAATGTTAATGGGGATAGAGCAATAACACAACTTGTAAGACTTGAGTTGGTCGGAAGCTATATTAAATCATTTGTTAGAAGATATAAGAGTATTTCAAGTGCTGTGCTACCTGTTGTTTCAAAAGACAACAAAAATGCAGTAGTCAAGCTAATTGCAGTTACAAGAAGCAAATCTACATCATCAAAAATCAAAGGTATAAGGCAGGAAATGTCTAATTTTACCAAAGAATATTTTAAAAATAATGATCTTGATTCAATAATAAAAGCAATTATTGAAGGAAAATTCCAAGCAGAGATGGGCGCTAAAGTGAGGTATGTTGCTGATTTGAGCAAACTTGAAGTAAGGAAACTAGAAATAAAATCCTAATCCTTTCTTTCTTTTTTATTTTTTCTTTTGACAGTTTTTTGTTTTTACAAAACTCATAGAAAAGAGCAGAAAACCTTTAAATAGTTGAAACAAGTATTGAAATTATGAGAAATCCAGCAGAATTTATTTGTGGAAATGTCAAATCTAATAATATTGCTATGTGCTTAAATACATATTTAAATTTATCTATTTATTATAACTTCAGATTATAAAATGAATAAGTATTTTTATGGACAGTAATAAAAATGAAATTTATTTATCAATCATTGTCGTTGTATTATCATTACTTGCAATAATAATATTTTTTTCAATCGGTGCAAATATAATATTCTATATTATTTTTGTAATTGTTTTTGTGCTTATGATTTATTTAATGTATAAAACAAACAGCACACAAATTGAAGGAAAAAGCATACAAAAAAAGAAGACCACAAAAACA
>JAJZYD010000004.1 GCA_021806095.1 Microcaldota archaeon | reverse complement strand
CAAAGCAAAAGAGTTTGGGGTAAAGATAACAAAAATATCTGAGAAAGATACATCAAAGACATGTGCACTGTGCGGTCAAGAGACAAACGGAAGAGTGCACAGAGGATTGTATAGATGTAAACTATACAACAAACAGTTCAATGCAGATGCAAATGGTGCGTTGAACATAATGAAAAGGTATCTCCAAATTCCATTGCAGCAAGGCAGCGGAATAGGAGTAGTGGGTGTCCTGGCACACCCTGCGGTATATCATTGGAACGAGCACAGATGGTGCAATGATGCCAACGATTGAAACGAACCTTGAAACCGTGAGGAACCCCACAGAATTTATTCGTGGGAGGATGTCAGTAATATAAAAATAAATAGCTTTAGCATAAAATAGATTAGTTCAATAAAGATTGTTGACCTAAATAATATAATAAACATATTTTCGTTATTTATCTAACACAGAATCAAAACTGCACAAGATATTTAAAGCTTTTCAGTGAGATTACTGCGGTGATATGAATGGAAGGAGGAACTGACGCAAGTTGACAGCAGCGAATTTGCAGAGATTCTTGAAAAGAGGATAAAGGGAAAGTATGCAAAGATTGTGAGCTACTATTCTGTGAAAAGATAGCATCTTTTTTATTTTATATTTTGTTTTTAAAATAAAATAATAAAAAAGAAAAATCTATAAATAAATATTAAATAAATATTAAAAAATACTCATATTTATTTATAAATTGAGTGATATGTAGTTCCTTGATCATCAATAATGGTGATGCATTCGCCTTCACATTCAATCAGGCATGCCTGGCACAATATGCAAGCTGAGCCATTGACTGCAACGCTTTTCTTCTTATAATGATCATGACATTTTTGGACATCATTGTTCCATTTTGCATATACTGATTGATCTTCCTTACCTTTCCACTGTTGCTCTAATGGTGTTTCATCTGCGTTTATGAGTCCTTTTGAACCATCAGGATCATCTGCTATATTCTTCATCTCAAAAGCTGCAACAGGACATACATCAAAGCAGTGTTCGCAACCAGTACATTTTGTTTTATCAACATATACCTTCATAAATACACCATAAATAAAGTAAATTGATGCACAACTTTATAAAATTTTCTAAAAAAATTATTTAGAAGAGTATAAAATAGCACCAAATTTACTTATTTTACTTTAGCCAAATAAGCTTGCTAATCCTCCAGCGGCTTCTTCTTCACTTTTCTTTTCTTCTTTTTTCTCTGGCTTTGACTGTGCTTGAGCTTGTGTGTTTGCTGCTGGTGCTGCTTGTACCTGCATAGTTTGTGCATTCTTAATTACATCCTTAATATTAACATCTTTTAATGATGTAACAACTGCCTTTGCGCGTGCCTCATCCGGTGTAAGGCCGGCTGCTTTTACTACTTCTAAAAGATTCTTTTCACTTATTTCTTTTCCAGCTGCATCAAGAAGCAATGCTGCATATATATATTCCATACATTTTCACCTTAAATATTTATTATATTTTTAATTATATTATTTTTTGATATTTATATTTATTATTTAAATTTATTATTTAATCATACTGTTCATTGAAGATGCTGCTGAAGAAGCCTTTATTATAAGCTTTTCTGCAATTCCAGGCTCATATATAGAGTTTTCAATTCCTAAATAAACCGCTTCATTATATGCTTGCATTATGAACTTTCCTATTGTATATTTATTGACAATTTTTGCTTTTAATGAAATATTTAATGCAGCCATAAATCCTTGTGAGAGTTCTTTTACAAGCTGTTCTGTTGTTATGCTTAATATATCTTTTGTAAACAACATATTATTATAAACAAATGCATTAGGTTCAACCACTACTTTAAATGGTAAAATATTTAATGTCTTAAGTGCTTTTGCAATTTGAAGTGTAATTATACTTCCTGATTTTACAATTACTTTACTCTTTGCTATTACAACTTTTCCTTTTTGTATTTGAACATCAATTCCTGCTTGCTTGAGTTCTGTTACTGTTTGGCCGGGTTGAAGATTTGTTTCACCCTCTTCTATTGTTATATCTGTAGGAGCAATCTGGTTTGGCTTGGCTGCGAGCTTGATTTCATTTTCTCTAAAATCTTTTGCGAGCTTGAATGGATCATCATTGCTAAGCAATATTACAGACAATCCATTAAGCTCTTTTATAAGCGGTTTTGTATAGTCCATTGTTTCAAGTATTCTAGTCAAAAGAGTTTTTTTAGCAATTATAAACTTAACATTACCTCTCAGCTTATTTCGAGAAAGTTGTATCAACTTGTCTGGAATATTGTTTAATTGAAGTATGCCTATTGTTTTATATTTTTTAATTTCCTCAACATTTTTTTTGACAAATTCTTCTTTCTCATTTTTTGAAAACATAAAAACACTTTTTATTAATTTTTATAATTTATATTAATCTTAGTGGTTTGCTCATTGTCAGTTTAACATAAACTGAACGAATATGCTGCTTCCCAAACTTCTTTGAAAATGTATTTATCACTTCATCAATATTAGCAGATAAATTCTCAGCATTCATAAGCTCTGTACCAATACTGCAATGTATGGTTGGTAAATATTTACCTTTGCTTCTTATATAAATTGTACTCTTTATATTGTTTGCGACAGAAGCAACATCACTCCCTATTAATGGCTTTGGCATCTTATTTTTTGGACCTAAAAATTGACCAAGTCCTTTTGCAATCATTGGCATGATCGCCGGCTGTGCTAAAAGCTCATAATTGAGAAGTTCTCTAAGCCTTTTTTTGTCACTTGCAATTGTTGGAATATCTGTCGATTTAAGAATTGCAACTCCTGCATCCTCTGCTTTTGTTATTATATTTTTATCATCTGCAAAGAGCATCACTTTGCTTTCACGCCCTCTTCCTTTTGGTAAAAATATCCCAATATTAAGTCTATTATCTGGTTTGTTGAAATCAACATCTGTAAAGTTAATAATTAAATCAACACTCTGATTAAACTTTCGTTTGCCTTTATTTTCATTTAAAAATGTAACAAATTTGTCAAAAATTTCTTTTTCCATTTATATCCCTCCTGCTATAAGCAGTAAAACGGGAAAAGCAGTTGTGCTTTTCTTTCTTTCTTTCAATTCCATTCTTTTAATTTAATATTTAATCTTTAAATATATTTTATTATTTGTATACATAATATTTATAAATATTATGTTTTGTTTGGCAAGAATTTAATAGTCTTTTGATTAATCTAATTTTTAATAGAAATTTCACTAATCATTTTTTATAGCATATTCTTTATTTATCTATAAATAAATATTGGTGAATTAGATAGATAAGTCTTATACAGGCTTGTTGAATGAGAATAATTTTTTGAAAAAGGACAATAATAAAAAAGACAGGAAAAAACGATAAGAAAACAAAAAAAACAGAAAAATGTAAAAAACAGCAGAATTGGCATTAAATGTCATTTTAAAAGAGAAGTTTTAAAAATTCAACATTCTAAATATTAGTTAAAGAAAAGAAAATAAAAAAGCTAAAAATAAAATTATGGTGTGATATATGGTAAGAAAAAAGTCAAACAATGATATAGAAATTAATAAAATTATTGAACAATTTCTCAAAGATGTCGCAGAAGATTTTGCCGAATTCTCAGATATACACGAAGTAAAAACACCTATAATATATGGATTTAATGTAAGATTAGATCCAAGTAATTCAAATAAAGAATTAATAATAAATAGTTTTGGTAATATAAAAAAAGATGAAAATTCAGGAATAATTTTAACAGAAGAACGCGAACCGCTTGTTGATATAATAGAAAAAGAAAATGAGGTTGTAATAATCGCAGAAATACCTGGAGTTAGCAAGGAAAATATAAAAATAGAAATTAATCAAAAAAGATTGCATATTGATGCAAAAGATCATAATCGTAATTATAGTAAAGATATTAAACTAAATACATTAATAGATACAACACCAACAAGCATACAATTTAAAAATGGTGTGCTTGAAATAATATTTAGCAAGTCAAAAAAAGAATATCCACCAAGAACTATAACTATAGAATAATAAAAATATGAACAATAAAAAATTATAAATAAAAGGGAGATGTTATGAAAAGAAAGGTAATAAAAAGTAATAGAAAGATAGGAAAAGTTTATAGAAAAAAACAAAAACTCATAAGGCTCAAAAGAAGAAATAGAAAGGTATATAAAGCATCGAAAGTTTCAAAAATTTTAAAAAAGAAATATAAATAAACTAAAATTAGATGGTATTACTACCAAGATTGTTAAATGCATATATATTAACATCGTCGTTTAGATTAAGATTCTTTAAAACACTTTTTAAGTTTTTATAAATCTTTATATCATTTTCAACATTAAATAATATTATATTATTTTTATATTCACAGTATGTATATATTTTTTCTATATTAAATTCTTCAATAATAAGAACTTTAGTACTATGATTACCAAGAGCGATTAATAAACTTGTTAAAAGTACATTTTTATCAATTATATCCCCAAAACCAAAAAGAATAGTTTCATCAGGAGTTAACCAATATTTTATTGGCATTGTAATACTCTTTATATTATCTTTGACAAAATCAAATGCTAATATACTTGCTTTATAAAAGTCTTTATTATAATTGTAATTCTGAAAATGGAGTTTTATAGAATTTACTTTTGCCATAATAATTTCATTCGTAGGTATAATTAAAGAAGGAAGTTCACTTAAGGATTTTTGCTCTTTTTGTTCAATATAATCTTTATATTTTGATATTATAGAAAGATAGAGCTGATTAAGTTTAACTTCATTCTCAAAATCTTCTTCAACAAGATCTAATTTTTTATTATCTCCATTATCTCTCTTTCCCATAAACTTATAATGGAAATGAGAATTTAAAAAGGTTATGAGGTAATTTATAAATATTAAAATTATGTTTGGTATTGGTAATATGTATAATAAAGATATAGAAAAAATATTTAATGAAATTGCTTTAATGCTAAGCTTAAATGAAACACCTACATCAAAATTTGAAATACGTGCATATCAAAAGGCTGCTTTTACTATAGGTACACTTCAAGAGCCTATCGAAGATATATACAAAAGAGGCGGAGCGAAAGCATTGATGGAGCTGCCAGGTATTGGTAAAACAATTGCAATGCATATTGAAGAATATATTAAAACTGGCAAAATAAAAAAATATGAAGAATTAAAAAGGAAATATCCCATAAATATGAGTGAACTTACTTCTTTAACAGGCATGGGAGCGAAGAAGGCAATAGTTTTATACAAACAACTTGGTATAAAAAATATTGAGGATCTTAAAAAAGCAATAGAAGAGCATAAGATTGAAAAACTTGAAAAATTTGGTGAAAGAAGTGAGGATCTTATAAGGAGAGGAATTGAAATATATGAAAAAAGTAAAGGGCGTATGCTCCTGGGGGATGTATTTCCCATTGCTGATAATATTGTTGAAAAGCTTTTATCTAGCGGATTGATTGATAAAATTATGGTCGCAGGATCAATAAGAAGGATGCGAGAAACAGTTGGCGATTTAGATATACTTGCGATATCAGACAAGCAGACTCAAGTAATGGATTTTTTTATATCTCTTAATAATGTTGATAAAATTGTATCAAAAGGTCCTACTAAAACGACTGTATGGCTTAAGGATGGATTGAGCTGTGATCTTAGAGTGATTGAACCTAAAAGCTTTGGTGCAGCAGTCCAATATTTCACAGGAAGCAAGGAGCACAATATAGAGCTAAGGCAGATTGCAATATCTAAGGGATACAAGTTGAATGAATATGGATTGTTTGATAAAAGAGGCAAGAATATAGGAGGAAGTGATGAGAAAAGCATCTATGAGCAGCTAGGATTGCAGTATATACCTCCAGAGATGCGCGAAGGTAGGGGTGAGCTTGAGCTTGCAAAAGAGCATAAGATACCAAAGATTGTAGAGCTCAGCGATATTCAAGGTGATCTTCATACACATACAAAAGAAACTGATGGAGCTAATACTATTGAGGAGATGGTTAATGAAGCAAAGAAACTACATTACAAGTACGTTGCAATTACTAATCATACAAAAAGCCTGAAAGTTGCGCATGGAATGAATGACAATCAGTTTGAAGAATTCTTTGCAAGAATGAACAAGATTGATTTTGGAAATATAAAGGTATTAAAAGGAGCCGAAGTTGACATACTTGAGAATGGAAGCCTTGATTTAAAAGACAAGACATTGGAGGAAATGGATTGTGTTGTTGCTGCTATTCATTCAAAATTTTCAATGAGTGAAGATGAGATGACAGTACGTGTTATCAAAGCATTTGAAACTGGATTAGTTAATATATTTGCACATCCAACTGGGAGGCTCATAGGCATGCGTGAGCCTTATAAAATCAATATAGAGAAGGTTGCAGAAGCTGCAGAGAGAAATAATGTGGTGCTTGAAATTAATTCATTCCCAAATAGGCTGGATTTAAATGATTCCAATATACTTCTCCTTTCAAAATATAATATAAAATTTTCAATTGATACTGATTCGCATAGAACTACTCATCTCTATTATATGAGGTTAGGGGTTGGGATGGCGAGGCGCGGATGGCTTACAAAAGACAAGATAATCAATACATTAGAATATAATCAATTAATGAAGATACTAAAAAAATAATATTTTTGTTTATCTTTACCTTATATACTTTTGAGGATTCTTGATTAACAGTATGATTGGGAAATCTTACATTGTTTACAAAAATTTCAAAAGGCATTATTTGAGCCATTCTTCTATTATACTTTCAACTTCCTTGAAATCCGTCAGAAGTTTAAAATCAAATTTTTTAACTCCTTTTCAAAAATCTTTTTTTTCAATCAGCGATGCTTTGAAGTTTGCTTGAGAAAATTCTTTTCCAATATACTCTAGTTTTTTATCTACTAATTCTTTGTTGAATTTTATCTTTTTTCCTTTTATTAAATAATACAAATCAGCTTTGCCCGCATTTAAGGCAAATTTTCTTATTAAATAAAGCGTATTTAGTTTTATCCTCTTGTCATCTTCAAATAACTATATTGTTATTATGAAATAATAAAAATAAAACTTATGTATAATTATGTATAAATTAGATTGAATATTTTTAAAGAAATCTTTGAATAAATAGAAGAATATAAACTTGTCAACATTTATTTTGCTTTTATTAATCTAAAAAGAGTTTACAAAAAAATTAAAATTGCTATAAGCTAAAGGATTTATTTTTACTTTGGTTAAGGTTAATTAACTATTAGGATATAATTTCCCCTATAGCAAATCTTGCCTTGACTTCAGTAATTCTTACTTTTACTTTATCGCCGACCTTTGTACCTTTTACAAAAATTACAAAGTTGTCTTTTCTTGCTATACCATCTCCTTTTCCTGCTATTGACTCAATTGTTAATTCAATCTCATCACCAGGCTTTACAGGCTTTGGCATAAAGTAATTAGGCTTCATTCCCATACCTTCTCTTCTTGGGCCATGCCTTTCATCGCCCATCCTTCCTCCTCTTCTTCTTTCCTCTCTTTGATCTTCAGGCCCTTCATCTGCCATTTAATTCACTTTTTATTCTTTTTCTTTTAACGTAGAAATAGAGCTTTCGCCTCATTCTTCGTTATTAATTTATTAACATTCAGATTTATAATCCTTTGCATTTCACTTTTTTTCTTATTTTCAACGAAAAGAGCGGGCCCGAGGGGATTTGAACCCCTGACCTACTGGTTAAAAGCCAGCCGCTCTGGCCAAACTGAGCTACGAGCCCTCAATTAATAATTTACTTTTAGCATTTTACTTTTAATTTTAGATTCTTGAAATAAATTATTTAAATTATTGATTATTTGATTAGATAAATTTAATAATATTGATGTAATTATAAAAATTATTTAAATTCTGAATAATATTTTTATGCTTTAGATTTATAATATTTTACTTTTAATGATAATATTTATATAACAAAATCTAAAAATATTATTAATTAAAATAAAAGATTTATTCTAAATATAAGTAAATAATAAAATAAATATAAGGTTATATTGTGCAAAATATTAATATAAATAATATTTCTGAAATGCTTTCCAAGGATGAACGTATATTATTGATAGAGCTTGCTAAAAATAAAACTACTAATTTTACAACACTCGAAAACAATCTTAAATGGGAATATGCAAAAATATCCCGAAATGTGCTTTGGCTTGAAAACAAACAGATTGTAAAAATATTTACAAAAAAAACAGAATCTTATGTGCTTACAAAAAGAGGTGAAGAAGTAATTACCAAAGGCTTGCCTGAACGACGGTTGTTTGATTATTTATTAAAAAATAAAAATATATCATTAAAGTCTGTAGGAGATATAGGATTAAATGAGGCGGAATGTAATATTGCAATAGGTATATTAAAAAAATATAATATTATAAATATTGAAAATAATATGGGCGCAATTTTAATTAAATTAAAAAGCAGCGATGATTCAAGAATCAAGGCAATTGAAAAATTAATAAATTTAATAAAAGATAACATTAAAATTGATGAAAATAAAGTAAAAGAGGTAAAAGAGGTTTTAAACAGACTCGTTGAAAAGAAGATAATTGATGATAAAGAAATTGTAATGACTGATATTGGTAAAAAGGTTTACCAAATTATTAAATCAGAAAATATTGATACAATAGAAATAATTACCTCTGAAATTCTTAAAAATAATAGCTGGAAATATAAAAAATTCAGAAAGTATGATATAAAAGCACCTGTTCCACCAATGCAGCTTGGTAGATATCATCCATTAGTAAATGTTATGAATATGGTAATGGATGCATTTATTGCTATGGGTTTTGAAGAAATGGAAGGGCCATGGGTAGAAACCGCATTTTGGGATATGGATAGTATGTTTATACCTCAAGATCACCCAGCAAGAGATGTGCAGGATACCTTTTATTTAAATAAGTATGGAAAGCTGCCAAATGCTGAATTAGTTAAAAAGGTTAAAGAAATTCAGGAGAATGGTTATGATACTGGATCTGTGGGTTATCAAAACAAATGGGATGAAGAAACTGCAAAAGAATTGCTTTTAAGAACTCATTCAACGCCATCAACTTTCAAAAGCCTTTATAAAGGGGTCAATAATCCAACAAAAATGTTTTCTATAGGTAGGGTATTTAGAAATGAAAATCTTGACAAAACACATCTTGCAGAATTTCACCAGATCGAGGGATTTGTTCTTGCCGATGACTTAAACCTGAGAAATTTAATGGGATATTTAAAAGAATTTTATTCGTTACTTGGAATTAAAAATATAAAATTTAAACCAACATATAATCCTTACACTGAGCCTAGCATGGAGGTACTTTATTATCATACACATTTCAAAAAATGGGTTGAAATAGCAAATAGTGGTATTTTTAGACCTGAAGCCCTGCGACCTTATAATATAAATGCCAATGTACTTGGGTGGGGTTTGGCGCTTGAAAGGCTTGCAATGATCATTTATGATATTAAAGATATAAGAGAAATTTTAGGACATGAATGCAAGATTGATTTTATACAGAACTATCATTATCCAAAACTGTAGAAATTGTGATTTACATGACTATACTTGAGATAAACAGAAAAAGATTAAAAGAGCTTATCAACAAAGAGTTGAACATAAATGAATTAGAAGAAATTTTTTTTGATATGGGGATGGAGCTTGATAAATATGATAAGGAAATGCTTTATATAGATATAACACCAGACAGGCCTGATATGCTGTCTGATGAAGGACTTGCAAGAGCAATTAGATATTATTTAGAAATTGATAAATTTAAAGATTATAAATTTGAGGATTCTGGTGTAGAAATTTTTGTTGATAAAAAGGTAGAGGCAGTTAGGCCTTATATAGGAGCATTTATCGCAAAAAATTTAAAAATGAATAAAGGAAAATTAAATGATATAATAGAGACACAGGAAAAGCTGCATGGAACATTTTGCAGAAATAGGAAAAGTGCTGCTATTGGAATCTATCCTTTAGATAAGATAATGCCTCCTTTATATTATACTGCTGAATCTCCAAATAAAATTTCATTCAAGCCATTAAATACAGATATTGTAATGACTGGTTTTGAGATTTTAGAGAAGCATGAAAAAGGGATAAAGTATGGATTTTTGCTAAAAAATGCAAAAGAATATCCCCTACTGATAGACAGCAAAAAAAATATACTGTCAATGCCTCCTATAATAAATTCTGGGCTTATAGGGAAGGTTGATGAAAGCACAGAAAATGTTATTGTAGAAGTTACTGGAATTACAGAATCTAGAGTTGAACAGCTCATCAATATACTTTCAGCAATGTTTGCAGATATTGGTGCAAAAATATATACAATAAAAACAAATTATGAAAAATATATTAAAGTCTATCCATCAATGAAACAAAATTCAATAGAATTGAGTAATGATTATGTTAAAAAAGTTCTTGGACTAAATATTGAACTTAAAGAAATAGAGAAATTGCTGGCAAGAATGGGCTATAAGGTAACAAAAATAAATAAAGAAGAAAATAAAGTTGAGCTTGTTGTTCCTTTTTATAGAGCGGATGTGCTTCATGAAATAGACATTGTTGATGATATAGCAAGAGCTTATAAGCTCTCAAACATAAAACCGGAAATTCCAGCAGTTTCAACCTTTGGTAATTCATTGAGGAAAACAAAGGTAACTGAATTTATAAGAACATTGCTTGTAGGTATGGGTTTTACAGAAGCATTGACTTTGGCGCTCACAAACACAAAATATCAATATGACAATATGAATATAGAAGCTAAAGATACTAAAGATATTATAAATATACCAGAGGCTAAAGCTAAGGAAATTAATACAATAAGGACATGGATTTTGCCAGAGCTCATAAGAGCGCTAAAAGCAAACGAGAGCTTTGGCATCCCTATAAAATTATTTGAAATAAATGATGTATGCGCAAAGGATGACAGAACAGAAACAAACTATAAAAATATAACTAAATTATCTGTAATTATAACAAATCAACAGGCAACATTTACAGATATAAAACAGATTCTTAATATGCTTATGAATATATTGAATGTAAAATATATAGTTGAGGAGCAGATACATTCTAGTTTTATTGAAGGAAGATCGGGATGCATAAATATAAAAGACAAAAATAATAAGGAACATAAAGATATAGGAATTATAGGAGAAATATCGCCAAATGTTCTTGAGAATTTTGCATGGAGGTATCCAATTGCCGCATTTGAAATTAATATAGAACCCTTCATCAATTTAATTTAATTATTTATATTTTTTTATTTATTCATAATACCTTTCTTTATTGTTATTAACCTTTTTCATTTCATTTGCAATTCTCTGTGCTTCTTTTGTTGGATACTCATTGTTCAAGCATGCCAAACATAGATCACTTTTAGGTAAATTTATTGATTTGATTAATTGATCTATAGTTTGATAAGCAAGTGAATCTGCTCCAATTTCTTTCCTTATTTTCTCAATATCTTGATTATATTTATAAGCAATAAGTTGTTTGTGATTTGCCATATCTATACCATAAAAACAAGGCGCAATTATTGGAGGTGCTGTTATTCTGACATGAACTTCTTTTGCACCATTTTGCTTAAGCAGATTAATTATTTTCTTCAATGTTGTACCTCTAACAATACTGTCATCTATTAATATTATTTTTTTATTTTTTATTACTGAATTTATTGTATTAAACTTCAATCTTACGCCATCCTCTCTTTTATCTTGCGAAGGCATTATAAAAGTCCTTGGAATATAACGATTTTTTATTAATCCTTCTTTTACAGGTATGTTTGATATTTTTGAATATCCATCAGCTGCTGGCCTTGCTGTATCAGGAACAGGAATAATAATATCAGCATCTATTGGCATAATCTTAGCAAGCTCTTCACCTAATTTTACCCTAATATCATATACATATTTATTCTTATCAACTTTAGAGTCGGGCCTTGAAAAATAAACATATTCAAACATACAATGTTTTTTCTGTGTGTCTGCAGGATTCAATATAACTTTTTTATTTATATTTATTTTATTATTTTCATTTTTTACAAGAAGTAATTCTCCTGGCATTAATTCCCCCATAAATTCTATGGAATTTGATTTATTATTTATATCAAACGCAACGCTTTCCGATGCAACTATAATTGATGTAATTTCATTATTAGTGATAGGATTTCTTTCAATCGCCCAAACTAAAGGTCTAATTGCATGAGGATCTCTAAACGCAATGAGTTCACCCCTTCCTGTAGCAATTACATCAGAATAAGCGCCCTCAATTTTTCTCATTGTCTGTTTTATCGCTTCAAAAATATTATCATTCTTTTTAAGTTCTCTAGAAACTGCATGTAGTATTATTTCTGCATCTCCATCTGATATAAAATTAAATCCCTCTTTAACTAGCTCTTCTCTTAATTGTTTGTAGTTAACAAGATTTCCATTATGTGCAATTGCAAGTCCTTCTCTAATATTTTCTACATAGAAAGGTTGTGCATCTTCATCCCTTGATTGACCAACTGTAGGATATCTAACACTTCCAACTCCTAAATTTCCTCTAAGTAATGAAAAATCAAAATTTTCAAAAACTCTCGAAACAAAATCAGCACCTTTCTTTATGTTAATTTTAGCATCTCCATCTAAATTTTCATTTCTAAGTATTGTAGCAATTCCTGCGCCATCTTGGCCTCTATGCTGTAATGAAAATATACCATTGTATATATAGTCCACAATATCATTAGTTGTCGATATTATACCAAATACACCGCAAGATTCTCGTAAAACATCCCTATCTTGGTATTTTTCATATTGTTTGCATTTATTAAGCATGCTATCAACTGCACAAATATAAAAATTGAAATATTTATATCTTACTTTCATCTATTTTATATTTAAAATCTTATTTAGAACATAAAAGCTTTTTTTTACCAATATTATTATTTTATCAAATATCATAGTAAGTTCTTTAAAGTTTTCTATTGATGGCTTATTATAATTAAATAAAATTAATAATATTTAATTTAAAAAAAAACAAAAAAGGTAAATTATATGGAAAAAAATATAAAACATGATAAAAAGTTAGGTTTGGCTAATTTATTGCCATATTGGTTTCTTCTTTTTACAATAGGATTTGCGTGGTTTATTCTTGCGCCAATTATACCCGCACTCATATCACTATTTGGCGTTGGGCTTAGTGCAATATTGCTAATAATTTCTCTATATGGATACACAATGGTTGTGCTTGGATTGCTGGCAGGATATATTGCTGCAAAATTCACAGTAAAAAGTGCACTTTATTGGGCTGCATTGCTTTCTGTAGTTGGTTTGATAGGGCGGGCGCTCGCGCCAGATTATACGTCATTCTTTATAATGGCGCTCGTAGCTGCAATTGCCTATCCGCTTGCAATGGCGCCAGTCGGTACTGTTTCTGAATCAATATCAAAAGAGAGATCGCATACAATTATAGGAGTAAGTGTCGGAATATTATTTTTAGGGATGGCATTCGGTGCGTTCTTTGGGCCTGGATTATTCAGCGCATTTGGACTTAACGGTACAATGTGGACAACAGTAATATTAGCTATAATTGCTGGATTGTGGATTGCATTTGGTATTAAAGACTATCCAATAAATTATAAAGGTAAATCATTGAAAGGAACATTCAAATGGGGAATGCTTAAAAATTGGTATATAGGACTTGCAATAGCATCAATATCTGTATTGGCTGGTGGCATTGCATCAACAGTCTTGCATCTGCATATATCATTGAGCTCAGCTCTCGCTTATGGGGGAATGCTTGGCGGGTTAGCGTTCTTAGGTTCAGCATTTGGTGCAATAATACTACCACCATTATTTGAGAAGTACAAGCTATTTAGAGTTGGTATAATAACAACAGCATTTCTTATGTTCTTGAGCGCAGTCATAATGATGACAGGATTGGCATATACAGCAGATATTTTATTGATAGCACTTGGTTATTTCTTCTTTGGATTCTTTGGCAATGCATTCTGGTCAATGGCTATGACATCAACAACAAACTATGTATCTGATCCAGCGCAAGCGGGATTTGCAACATCAATGTATAGTGTTATAACAAATCTCGGTGTAGCTATAATACCTGTAGTATTAGGTGGTTACTTTGCAAGTATGACAACAATATACATAGGAGTAATAGCTGTGCTGATTATAGAATTCATTGCATTGGTTATAGCACCAGAACTTAAAGTTGATAAGAAAAAGTAACATATTTTTTTATTACTTTTTTTATTTTTTTCTTTTTCTTTTATTCTTTTTTTCTTATTTTAAAGAATTGCACCGTTTTTCTTAAGTAGCTTTTGGAGTTCATTTATATTTATTTCCAATGCAGATTTATTCTGTTTTATCATTAAATATGCTGCTGTTGCTGCCGCTTGACCCATTGCCATTGCGGTGCCGCTCACTCTTGCACTTGCCTGTGCTTCAAATTCAGCACTCAAGCAACGCCCTATCACAAATGCATTTTTAATATCTTTTATTACAATAGCGCGATACGGAATTTCATAATAAGAATCATCGCCTTTATTAGAATGTATATAATAAACACCTTTTTTAGAATCGTGAATTTCTATAGGATGACCGCATCTTGCTATTTTATCATCAAATCTTGCATTGTTTAATACCTCTTCTTTCTTTAATATATACTCGCCAATTGCACGCCTTGTTTCTCTCAGACCTATATATGGCGCAGAGTCTATTAAATAAGCATTTTCAAATCCTTCAATATTTTTAATCAAAAAATTAAGAGAAGATAAAACCTGCTTCCTCGCATTTTCTATTTCCTCTGCTATTATTTTACTATCTGCAAAATTGGTAACATTAACATGTGTTGCATTGCAGACAAATTCTCCCTGCTTGCATGTATTGAATAAGAATTCATTATTTGAATGCGGCAGATATAAATTCTTCTCCTTGATTGCTTTAACAGCAAGCTTTTGCAAAATTCTAATTCTAGAAAGTTTGCCCTGATCATCAAAAGTTATTGTAATCTCATCAGGATACTCATTTGCATGCTTTATTACTTTACTTTCATCAATATTTGCAATTCTAAATGGCAAAGTTGCCTCTTGATGAATTTTCTCCCTGCCATTTCCTATCATAACTCCAGTATGTGAAATATAAGCAAGATCTGCATCACCGCTTGCATCTATAAATACATCACCATTTATTTTATTTGCTCCATTTTTACCTATAAATTCAATGCTCTTAATAACATTATCTTCTATATCTACACTATTTACTAATGCGCTATAATAACTTTTAATATTCAATTTTTCTGTTATTTCATTAAGAGTAAGCTTCATTTCATCTGGCCTAAAAGGTATAAAGTTTCCAACCTTGCCGTTTGTGCCCTTATTTTTCTTCAACTGCTCAATAACATCATCAGCAATTCCACCAACAATTTTTGTTTTACCTGAATATGTATAAATTCCAAGAATTGACAAAACATATCCCGCTGTCCAGTTTCCTCCCAGCATATTATGCCTTTCTATTATTGCAGTTGATAATCCTAACTTTGCTGCAGAAAACGCCGCACCTATTCCTGCCGGACCTCCACCAACGACAACCACATTATAATTACTATTCAAATAATCCCCTAATTTTTTAAGCTTGTAAATAAAACCTTTATGTTAGCTGTTTATTTGGAATTTTTTCCTTCAATAAAAATGTTGGTATTCATATACTATTACATAATTAACTTTATTTTTACTATAGCTTTTCAGTACATTATATTATTTTTATAATTCTAAATATTTTTCTTTTGCTTTATTTTTATAAATATAATTAATTAATGTTTTTTCTATTATAATTTTTTTTACTAATATTTTTATTATGTTTATGCTTCTTAAAAAATGTTTTTCTTTTAATTTTCCAATATTTGAATGTGTAAAATAAAAATATCCAACCTAATACTACTCCAAACCATAGAGTTGCAAATCTTGTCATTAGTGTTATGGCAGAACTTGTTACATAATTAAAGTGTAGCAGAGAGCCCATTGTGGAAATTAAAAATCCATCAGTGACTCCCATGTTGCCAGGTACTGCAGATACCATCCCGTAAAGTTGCGATGATGAGAATGTGAAAAGTGTATTTGCGAGTGGTGCTGTTAAACCAAGAGAATTTATTACCAAAAATAATGCAAAAGCATTTAAAAATGCCGAAGGAACAGAAAATATTATAGAAGTTAAATATACTTTTGGTTTGTTTAACACACTTTGCGAAGAATAATACTCATCTCCATATATAAAGAATAAAGCAGTTAACTTATTTTTGATATTTTTGAATCTTTTTTTAAGTATAACAAAAAACCAGTCATCTAATAAAAATATAAAAGGCGCAAGTAGCAGAATATCCGCCAAAACAACATATATTACAAATTTACCAACATATAAAGCAATTGCAAGTGCAAATATTGCCATTCCTAAAGAATCGGTAAATATATCCATTGTAACTAATGGCGCAATATTCATAAATTTTATTTTTGTTATTTTTTTTAATGTATATGCAGCAACAATTCTACCAATTTTACCAGGTGTTATATTCATGGAATAAACAGATAAATAAACACTTAAACTTTTCTTAATAGGTACGTGAAGATTCAATGTCTTCATATAATAATCCCACTTTCCAAATCTAAGAATATAACCTATTAAAACACATACAAAAGCCAGTATATAAATAAAGGGATTTGCTTTAAGCATTATTCCAATTATATTTTTTGCTCCACCTATCAATAATATAATTAAAAATACAATAAAAGTTCCAAAGAAACCAATTGCGGAAAAAAATCCTATTTTATGGATAAGTTTTAAATAATCTTCAGAATTAACTTTCTTTATGCTGAATAACTGCTTCCATATATTCTGTTGTTTTTGTTTTGACTGCATAATATACATCAAAAGTTAATTATTATATAATTTAGTAATTTATTATTATTATTATTATTTTATCATTATTATTATTATCATCTTATATTTTCATAATCCTCTTTAATCTTTCTATGCAAGTAATATCTAAAATAATTATTTGTATGATAAATTGCATAATGCAACATTCCCCATTTTTCAACTCTTCTAGTATGTGAATAAACTTTAGTATTATTTACAAATTTTGCTTTGCCTATTTTACGCGCTCTTTTTGCAAGGTCCAAATCTTCACAAGTCTTTACTTTAGGATCAAAGCCATTTAATTTATTAAATGCATCTTTTCTTATGACAAAATTTGAACCTATCATAAATGTAAATGGCGTATGTATTAAAAGTTTTACAAAAACAACAGAAACAAGAAAATAGCCCATTTTAGTAAAAATTTTATTATCTCCAAGAGGTGCTATTGGACATGTTGCCATAATAATTTTTTTATTTTTGAATGCATCATGATAAGCTTCAAGAGTATTTGGAGAAGGCACGGTATCTGCATCTATAAAAACAAAGATTCTGCCATTTGCTTTACTTGCGCCCACATTTCTTCCTGCAGATATTCCTTTAATATTTGTTGTAACAACTTTTGCATATTTTTTTGCTATTTCTATTGTTTTGTCTTTGCTCTTATAATCAGCAACAATTAATTCAAAATCTTTAAATGTTTGGTTCTTAAATGCCTTTAATGTATTCTCAATGTATTTTTCTTCATTATACGTCGGTATTATAACACTAATCTCAACCATATCTAGCACTTATTTTTTAATTTCTTTAATTAAATTTTTATCTGTTGTTTATTATATGTTTATTATATTATTTATTATTCTTTAGCTCCAAATCTGTTATATTTAATCTTACTTTTTTTGACAGTAAATAAAATGAATCTTTATAATTATAAATGACAGCACTAACAATAATACTTAATATTATCCCTGCTATAACATCTGTTAAATAATGTACACCTAAATACACTCTTCCAAATAATACAAGTAACAACCAAATTATATATAATATTTGTAATATCCTATACTTATTTAAAAAAGGTATAATTCCAGTTAATACACTTGCATGATTACTTGGAAATGAGAAACTGCTTTCACATCCCACATTATTTATCCATGATAATTCTGAAACATTGCAGGGCCTTGGCTCTCTTATTATATATTTTATTATTTCGCTAATAATAAAAACAATAATCCCAAAAGCTACTAAAGCATAAACTTTTTTATCTTTTTTTAATAACATGAAAATAACAATAAAAGGTATAACAACAAAAAAGCTAATTGCTAAGTAAGCCATTATAGTATTAAGTATTGGGCTTGCTATTGATTTTACAACACTAAATGCCCAAATATTAATTCCTATATTATAAGGTTCAATCAAAAAAGAAAACATATAATCATTATTTATTTAATAAAAATTAATAATTAATTATTAAAATTATAATTTTATAATTTAAGAAATATATAAATTTAAAAGAATATACAAAAATAAAAAAATATTGGATATTTCTAAATATTATAAAAATAATTAAAATGTAAACTTATATAAATTTATTTAAATAATCTAATAATGTGAGCAGTAAATTTTATTTATCTAACCTGCATAGCAGAAATTCAATATGCTTTAGCAATTTAAAGATGTTTTAGTGTAATGAAGCTACTAATATATATAAAATAAAAATTATAATGATAACTTTTATGGGGTTGTAGCGTAACATGGCAGCGCAATAGGCTCCAGATATTTATATTAAGAATTGAGCTATAAGCGATGATGAGAATCTGGAATTTTAATCAAAATATGAAGTTACCTATTGATCCGGGTTCAAATCCCGGCAACCCCAAATTGTAAATTATTTAAATTATTAAAATATTTTTTATTATATTTTTAAGATAAAAAATAAAATAAATTAATGTTCAGTATTATCAACATCAATAAATTTTGTGTTTTCAAAGAAGAGCAACTGACTTGATGCACTTTCTATTTGAATTCTTGCAACATCTTGCTTCTTTCTAAATCCCTGCAATACTGATTCAGCAAACTTTAATTTTCGCGTTGAATCATAAATAGCCTCCATTATTGAGAGCATCTCTTTTGCTTCCCCTACTTTTTCTGTTCTTAGCAATTCTATAATTTTACGCTTTAATTCTCCAACAACATCCATAATACCCAATAAATAGGCTTCATCACTTACATTTAAATCTTTCATCATTGGTAATTTATTTGTTTTAATTATACTCAGAAAAGATAAAGCTTCAACATATTCCTGATATGCTTGTATTGTGTTGTACTTAAATTCATTATCTATATTTTTAAGTGCATTCACTTCTTCATTAATCTTTTTAATAAGCTCTTCAGCTTTAAAAATTTCATCATTATGTATTAATGTTATTGTATGACCAGAATCTCTTATAATATTTCTTGTGATTTGTATTATTTTATCAAGTGTTTCCTGTTTTTTTTCTAAATATAAAGTTATGTGTTCCACATCTCTATACAATTCATCAAATTTTTCTGTATTTTTCATAAAATCATCTTTATTTTAATATTGCAAAAAGTGTTAATTCATCTCTGTTGTGTGGCAATTTTTTAATTTTTATAATATCATAATATTTATTTAATGCTTCATTCACATTTTTTATGTACTTTTTGATATTTTCATTGTTAAATAATTTAATTGTCATTATTAATTTAGCATGTGCTTTAAGAAATTTTATTAATTTTATAGCTTGCTGTACGCTTTCTTTTGGTTCAATATTCATATCAATCATAAGAAGATCAATAGATTTATTTAAATTATTTATATGATTAATATCTAAATTATTTATATTTTGTTTAATATGATATAAATCAAAAGATTCATTTAATGTATCATTGATTTTGCTTAGTGGCAATATTTCAGCATTATTACTATTATTATTTTTATCATGAATATCAATTTTTTCATCTGAAAATATCACACATTTTTTATTAGATTGGAAAAAGAATTGATAACTAAGAAGTGCATTATCAACTGCAATAACTTTTGCATTTCTTGTAAGCATTTCAAGCGTCCAACCTCCAGGAGCTGCACCAATATCAAGGACAGTTTTAATTTCATCTGTTTCAATTGCAAAATATTTTAGTGCTTCTTTTAATTTAAATTGAGCTCTGCTTATTTTACTCTTTTCTGTAGATCTAAATGCATCTATATTTATTGCATAATCTGATTGCAGTACACCAAAATATATTCCAAGATTTGTAAAGAATATATAAAAATATAATTTAGGATGTTTTAAATCTGGTCTATAGCCTTTGCTTTCCAATGCACTTCCTATCTTTACAGCAATATCTTTTGAGCTTTGTTCATTATGAAAATCAGCATTAATTGCTTCAATTTTAAAACTATGTTGTCTATCAATCATTCCTTCTATTGCGTTTGTAATTTTTGTGTAATCTATTGCATTTGGAGGAAATTTTCCAAGTTCAACAACTTTTATGAGTCCTTCAATTACAATAAAAGAATAATCTTTAGAAATATCTTTTTCAGATTCAAATATAAAAAGTTTATTGGATATTTTTTTAAAAATTATTTCACTTTTAAGTATAGACTCTAATTCATATTTTCCATAATCAATAAATTTTTCATCAAGCATAATTATATATTTCATATTTGTCATCCAAAAATAATTTTAGAAAGTATTGTTAATATTCAGACCATAATTTATCAAAATGTTGCTCAAGTTCATTAATTTGTTCTCTATTTTTTATGATGTCAATATGTTCAATATTTTTATGTGTTCCTGAATAAGTGAGATTTGCACTTCCAGAGATTGCAATATTATCTGTTATATACACCTTTTCATGTATAAATTTATTTTTGACTATTTTAAGCTTCAGATTGCTGCCTTTAAGATGGGAAAGCTGCTTTATAAATGCATAAATCATTATTGATCCAATAATACATATATACAATACTATTATTACTTCTGTAAGTGCAAGCGTTAAAAAATTTTTTAATAAAAAAATTGATACAAAATATAATACAGATACACTTAAAAGCATAGTTTTTAATCTTAAAGGTTTGCTCTCAGCTAATGTATTTATTGCATTTTTGTTTATCTGTTCGGCATTCTGGTTTCCTGCTATAATCAAATAAACTTTCTTCTTTTTATTTTTAGCAATTTCTTTGAGCATTTTAGCGTAGTAATCTCCAATAAAAGGTGTAATAATTTTTATTTTGCTTGAATCCCTATTCAATAATTCATCAATATATTTGTAGCTTTCACTGCCACTGTAACCTTTATTTTCATTGTTACTGCTTTTAAAGAACAACATTATATCACTAATCAAGATAACATTGATTAGAAAAATTAAATAAATATATAGTAATCATATTAATTATATCAGCCAACCAAAAGGTAAGGTTTATAAATTTTAATGTTCCAATATACTTTGCCAAACGGTATTAGGAGCAAGGAAACGCCTGATCCCATTCCGAACTCAGAAGCTAAGCTTGCTTACGATATCACTTGTACTGCCCAATATGGCGGGAAGGTATATTGCTGTTTGGCATTCTATATATTTATAATTTATTTATTTCTGCCTAATTTTTGATGTGCTTTTCCAAGCTCTCTGCCAGCTAGAGCCGCTAAAAGATTAAGTTCACCTGCAAGTACTGTTGATGCAATTATTTCACCTAATTTTACTGAGTTGCTTCCTTCAGGCTGGCCTGCACCTACTACACCCATTATAGAAAGCGCCTCTTTTTGTGTAGGTAATGTTGTACCGCCACCAACTGTGCCTACCTCCAATGATGGTAGCGTAACTGATATATATAATCCATTTTCTCGTTCCTGTGTTATTGTATAACCACCACTGCTTTCAACAACTTGTGCAACATCTTGGCCGGTTGCTAAAAATATTGCAGTAACAATATTTGCAAAATGGGCATTAAAGTGCGTCATGCTGCCTGCTCTTGCACTGCCTATCCAATTCTTTATATAATTAAGATTATGTATATTTTTTTTGTTTGCTTTAAACATTTTTTCAAGCACTTCATCCTTAATCAGTGCTTCTGCAACTATTGTTTTCCCCCTGCCTTCTAATGAATTAATATTGGCTGGCTTTTTATCAGCGCACATATTGCCGCTCACTGCAATAAGCTTTGCACCCTCAAAATTTTCTTCAATATAATTAGATGCTGCTTCAGATGCAACTGTAGCCATGTTCATACCCATTGCATCGCCCGTATAATACCTAAATCTTAAGAATACATTATTTCCGCTCACTGTTGCTTTAAAACCTTCTAATTTACCATGTGCTGTTGTACTTTCAGCTGCTTCCTTTATTCCTTTTTCATGCTCTGGCAGCCATTTTAAAAATCTATCAACATCCTCTATTGAATCAAATGTAAATACAGGCGCCCTTGACATTTCATCATTAATAGTAACAACCTTTGCTCCGCCACTTAAGTTTATTGCTTTTGCGCCCCTATTAACTCCAGCGATAAGCGCGCCTTCTGTTGTTGCCAGCGGAACAAAAATATCATTATTAATATATTTACTTTTTATCTTTATAGGTCCGACAATGCCCATCGGAATTGTGATTATACCTATAACATTCTCAGCATTTTTATTATAAATCTGTGAATAATCAATGCTGCTTATATTTATATTAGTAAATTGATTATTTGTAATTGTTGCAATTGCTTTTCTCCTTATTTCAACTGCTTTGTTAGGATCTACATACTTTTCTATTTGATATAGTGGTATTTCATTGGATATAATCTTCTTCAAAAGCTCATCCTCACTAATCTTATTTTCCATATTCCCCTTATTATTTTCATCCATTCTATCACTTTATTTTATTTTTTATCAGAAGACTCATTAACAAGCTTTTTCAAATTCAGATTTTCATTTTTTGCATAATTTATTTCTTGAATCTGCTTCCCTTTGAAATATTTAATGCAGAATTTTTATATAGTGGATTTATTGATTCACATATTTTCTCAAAAACTTAAGGGCATCCTGCATCGTATCTGCAACTTCAATGTTGGCATTTTTCAATATTCTTATCTTGCTCTCTATAGTTTCTTTGCCCTGCAGCATTATTGCACCAGCATGACCCATTCTTTTATCTTTTGGCGCAGACTTGCCAACTAAATAAGCAACAATAGGCTTCCTAACAATTCCTTTTGCTACAAGCTCCGCAACTTCTTCCTCTTGAGTACCTCCAACTTCACCTATTAATAATGTTGCTTTTGTTTCAAAATCTTCCTCAAAAAGTTTTACTACATCTGCCATGCGCGTACCAACTATAGAATCTCCTCCGACGCCAACACATGTTGATTGACCCAAACCTTCTGAAGTTAATCTATTGCCAAATTCATAAAGAAGAGTGCCACTTCTTGATGCTATGCCTATGCTTCCAGGTGTATAATAGCGATTTGGCACAAAGCCAACCTTACATTTAACGTTTGGTGCTATTACTCCGGCAGTATTTGGGCCTATTATGGTGCATCCCTTCTTCCTCGCATTTTCAATTATTTCCATTGTGTCTTGGATAGGAACATGCTCAGGAGCTATAACAACAAGCTTTATACCAGCATTAATTGCTTCAAGCGCCGCATTCTTTGCAAACTGAGCTGGTACTAGCACAATTGATGTATTGGCACCTCTTTTCTCAATAGCCTCTTTTACAGTGCTAAATACAGGTATATCATAAACGCTCTCATTACTAGCATTTGGCTTTGTTCCTGCAACAATATTTGTTCCAAAATCAAGCATTGTGCGTGTGTGAGCTTTTCCAGCAGTTCCTGTCATACCTTGTATAACAACCTTCGTATCTTTACCTATTAATATTGTCATTTCTACTCACCTCAACAACTTTTTCAACAGCTTTGTCCATTGAATGAATATTCTCTATGTTTATAGACCTCAATACTTTATCGCCAACTTCCTCATTGTTGCCCACAATCCTAGTCACTATTTTTATGTTTGGATTGCGCTCTTCAACAAACTTCTTTATGCCTTCAGCCATAAGTCCGCAGTCATTTAATCCGGCAACCAAATGAATTAATATTGCTTTTATATTTTGATTTTTTGACATCATATCAAGCGCCTTATATAATCCATTTCCATCCACTTGAGCCATATCAAGAAAATTAGCAGGATTGCCTCCATATAATTTCATTAAATCAAGCGTTGACATGCATAGACCTGCACCGCTGCTTATTATGCCTATATCTCCATCAAGCTCCACATATGACCAACCCATTGATGCCATATCTCTTACAATAGCACTGCGCTCATCATGTTGTTTTATATATTCTGAAATCTCTTTCTGCCTTGGGAGTGAGTCATCATTTATATTCATAATAACATCAACTGCAACAAACTCATTATTATTTGTTAATATTAGAGGATTTATTTCAACCAATTCAGCATCATATTTTCTAAATATTGAATAAGCATTTGATATAATATTTAGAAAAGAATCATTTTGCTCTGCACTTACGCGCAGCAGTGATTTTGCAATCTCATCTTTGTTTATTCCAACTGTTATATCAACAGGCACTCTAACAATTGAATCAGGATCATTCGCAGAAACTTCCTCTATATTTATACCTCCACTGCTGCTGATTATAATAAATGGCTTGCTCAAGGATGTATCTATTGCAACTGCAAGATAAAATTCTTTTTTAGCATTTATCTTTTCTTCAATAATTATAGTTGCCTTGGCATTATTTGCATTATTGCTTATTTTATCTAAAAGCTGTTTTGTTGCATCTGCAGCTTCTTCTTTTGTTTTTGCAGTGTAAACTAACCCCAACTTTCCCCTTCCTTTTATTCCTATGGGTTTTATTACAACCTCTTTACCAATATCAGCATATGCAGATTTTGCTTCTTCAGCATTACCGATTATTTTATACTTAGGCACTTTTATATTATTTCCTTCTAATATTTTATTTACATAGTCTTCAAATAGTTGGATACAATCACCCACACATTTAAATATCCAAGTAAAATAATTTTATTTTCTAAACCCCTATTCTAATTTTATTTCTTAATGCTCAAATAAAATAAAAATACTAAAAAACAATGTATTTAAATAAACTAAATTATAGTTAACTATTTTATTAAATAATATATTATAAAAAAAGTTATTTAAATACTTTTATCATATAAGTCAATAAACGTATTTTTTATCAAAATGCACAAATATTTTTACATACATTTTTGTCATTTTGGATTCAGAGATTAGAAAATAAATTATAATCAACATAACCATTCTAAAAGCCCTTGCTGCTGCAAGTAAAATGATATTACACTTTTGATTCCTTTTCTGCCTTTCCAATGGTTTCTTTTGGTAGAATATGATAATTTTTCGTATCAAAATTTTTCATGAGCGCCTTTATAGTTCCAGAGCTTTTAATTGTATAAAAAGCACAAGGTTCATTATTAATGCGTTTTATTAATGAAAGCGCAGCTACAAGTGTATTAAATCCAAATAAATTCGCTTTTATAATAAATATATTATTATTTAAAACGAGTGTAAGTTTAGGATTTACAGATGAATAATTAAGTTCACCTATCTCTAAAATAAGTTCTTTGTTTAAGCTTTTAAAAAAACTTTTACCATCATCTATATTGTAGGTTGTCTTGACAAGCAGATAGCGTGTTTTATTTTTCATATTTATCACATAAGCTCTTTGTTATTGTGCTTATACTATATTTTGCGTATCTTTCATCAGCACCTATAAGTTTTGCCAATTCAATAAGCTGCATTGCAGATGTGAGGTAAAGATTATTGGAAGCAAAGCTTGCAAAACTTATATTTACTTTTTTTGATTTTGTATATTCAAATAATCTTTTCATATAATAAATACGCTTTAATCGCTCTGTATTATATGCGCTCATTATATCTGATAAAGGCAAATATAATATTGTATTATTTTCATGCATCATTGATATTAACATTTTATCAATATACGAGCCTTTTATAACAATTGCATGAACATTATGCTGTACAAATTGTTTGAGTGTTTTAATATCACTGCTTATTCCTATAGCTACATTATCACTAAATTTTTCTGAAAAGCTTATATCTTTGCCTAAAATCAGAATTTTTTTAAAGCCAAGTTCCTTTGCAAAAGAATCATAATCTATTTTCAAATCATTGTATACAATATCATAAAAATCCAATAAAGCACCTAATTTTCAACATGCTCAAATATATCCGTTCCAAATATTTGTTTTTCTATTGCATCTTTTATTTTATTCGCTGGATATAACAATTTAATTAGTTTTGTATGGCCTCTTATTCCCTTGCCAGATTCAAATGAAATAATAAGGCCTTGCATCTCCAATTCTGAAAGATACTTTCTATACCATCTCTCGCTTTTTGGTTCTTTTTTTACACTTTGTGTAAGTGAGCAGTATCTATTGTAAACTTCTCCGCTGAATAAGTAAGTATCATTGCCATCTGTAAGTTTTTTATATGTACCTCCACTTTTTGTAAGAATTGCAATTGCATATAATACAATTTTTTGATGTTCTGGTAATGTTGAAATTATGTCATACACTACTTCATTTTCAATAATTTTTACTGCAGCTTCTGCATCTGCTTTTGTAACTTTTTGAAAATGTTTTTCTTCTGCTAATTCTCCAGCTTTTGTTAATATTTTTAAAGAAAATCTTGCGTCTCCTCCCTCTTTTGCGGATATTGCTGCAATATAATGAATTACTTCATCATCAACAACATCCTTCTTGAATCCTTGATTAATTCTATCTTTTAATATTGCATAAAGTTCAGTTGCATAATAAGGTGCAAATACAAGCTCAGTTTCATATAATGTTGAAAGACTTCTTGGATCAAGTTCTTCTTTGAAAGATACTTTATTTGATATGCCTATTATTGTTACGCCGCCAGCCTTAATGTCGCTGTTTATTCTTGTCAAAGTATAAATTAAATCATCAAGATCCTTTACAATATCTATTTCATCAAGCACAACAACAAGTATTTTATTATCTTCTTCAATCCATGAAGCAATTTTTTCATATAAATCGACTGCACCATAGCCACGTTTTGCATATGTTGTTAAATGATCACTTATTATTTTATTAAGGACTCTAAATCTTGAATTATATAGCCTGCAATTTATATATGATAATTTAGCTTTAATATTTGGTATATTTTTAACTTCTTCCATTACATACTTAACACAGGATGTTTTACCTGTTCCTGTTCTCCCATAAACAAAAAGATTTCTTCCTTTTTCACCTTTTAAAGAAGGTGCAAGTGCTTTTTCAATATTATTAATTTCTTGCTCTCTATAAAGTAAAGTGTGGGGTGTATAGTGTGGAGAGAGGACTTCCCGTTTAGCAAAAATTTGTGATTCGATGAGTAAATCGCTCAATGATTGCATTTTAAAACCTGGCAAAATATTATTATAATCTATTATAAAAGTTTTATATATTTCTATTTTCTCCCTTTTGCTTTATTTTTATAATAATTTTACTAAAAATATTAAACTTATTACTATTATATTTACATGTGCTTATATACTTTATGTTTAAGCTTAAGCAATATATTATTTCCAAACATTTAGAAATATTAATAAATTATATCTTTAATAATTAGTATAGTTATTTAATATTAAGATTTAAAAATATTAAATATTTAATAATATTTATAATTGCGGTGCTGTAAATGAAAATATCATTTATGATTGCTTTTGCGTTGCTTCTAATATTTGTTATTGCGGAAGCCCATGCATCCTATGCTGTTCTTTCACTTAATACCACCGTAAATTTGAATACTAATACAAGTGCATATGTTACTGAAGTTCTTAAAGTTGCAGTTAGCAACATATCAACTTCACAATACACAACAAGCCGGCTTGCTCTTAATTTGACACTTAGCAACTGGCAGAATATAATAGGGCCTGAATTGACACAGCATATAATAAATCCAAATGGTGCTCTATATAATTTTAAATTCTTGCCTGGGCCACTGATAAGTACAAATAATGGAAAAGTTGCTTATCTGCAGATGAATTATTATGTTTCAAATATAACAAAATTAAATATAACAGGGCCTAGAAGATATCAATACACATTTAATAACAAAGTATTTAATTTTGAATCCGCTAAAAGTGGTGTTGTATTAGGACCAAATACAACTCTAACGATAATGCTTCCAAAAGGTTCTCAAATAATTTCTGTATATCCGCTTCCAGATTCTCCTGCGTTAGGGTTTGCGCAGAATTATAGAAATGTTACTAAGCTCTCATGGTATGAAAATGAACCACTTTCAACATTTAATCTTGTATTTGTGGTCAATGAAAGTCTACAGGATGAGGTAATTAATTTCTTTTTAAGTGTTTATAATTTCCTTGGTATATATGTTTATTTAATTATTATATTGATCATTATTTTATTTATAATTTATATTTACTTCAAAATAAAATAATAAAAATAATAAAGGACAAAAATCGAAATTATTTTTCTTTTTATTTTATTATTTTTTATTTGCTTTAATCTTCTCATATTCTTCTTTGCTCCATCCATAAGGCAGTGCATTCCTTATGCTTTTTGGAAAGAATGTTGAAGAATAAAATTCCTTATAATAGTCATAATTTTCTTCAATCATTTTGTCATTTTTTATGTGTAAACCTTCTTTTTCAATAAATTTTATTAATTCATTTCTATTGATTTTTGCTTTGTTGTTGTCCGCTTCTAAATTATTATATATTATCTGAATCTGTTTTTTGACAAAACTTACTTTTGCTTTAATAACTGCATCTAAATTAAGCAGACGATATTGCAAGCGTGCGCAATGTGCTATATCTATAAGCTCTTTCTGATTAAGGTCATTAAATGTGATTTTCTTTATGATTTTATAAGGCATCCTATATAATTTTCCATCCTCTTTTATGTAACCTTCAGGTATATTAGATTCTTGTTCTTGAATATGTTGTGTTTGAAATTTGTCATCCATAAAACCATCGCAATAATATTTAATTTATTTTAATTGTCTTTTTATTCAAATATAAAATTATTTTAGTTTTTTTATTTTTTAATAATAGGGAAATTTGCAACAGGCTTACCTGTATTTACTGGAAGTGCAAAGTAATCTATCATATTGTTGTAAGTTTTAATAAATTCTGGCCTTTGTTCAAGCTCTTTTATATTTCTTATATATTTATCTGATCTATAAGTCCAGTTGGGGTGTGTTTTCTTCCAATCATCAGTAGATATACTATACTGCTTTTGAATTTTATCTCTATAAACTTCAGGGAATACATTGAATGTGCAGAATGGAAGAACTTCACCATCAGGCATTGCATAATGAATGTCGCATTTTTCAACTCTATTAATATCGTAGGTATATTCATCCTGAAAGTGCATCATTCCTAAAAATAATGTTTTATTATGGAATGCACCCAACGATTTAAAGTCATGCTTTACTAATATATTTATTAGCATTTTTGTCAAATCAAATGATTTTGGCTGTTTCTTCTTATCAATAAATCTTGGTATTGCCATAGCTGTTTTTAATCCAATAACCTTTCTTGCAAATTTACTCTTTCCCTCCATCTCATCTATTGAGTTTTGCAAATGCTGTATTAAGCCTTCAGCATCTAAAAATTCTGTAATTGGTATTATTTTATTGTTGTCATCTAATATAAGATAAGTCCCAGCTCCACAAGCAAAATGTATTGACATACTATATTGGAATTTGCCACTAAATGCTTCTAAAAATCTTGTTATGCCTCCGGTATAAGGAACTGAGAACCAATGATTCTTTTTTATTAATCCATTAGTCTGCTCTTCTATTTTTTTAATTGCTCCAGGTATTGTAATTCTCTGCATTTCTCTATCGCGTTTAGGCATTCTTCCAACTAATGAAACTGGCTGGAAATTCACAGCCCTTATAACATCAAGATTGTTAAGGCCAAAATTTATAAGTGCACCAAGCTCATTATCATTAGTTCCTCTTATAACAGTAGGAACAAGCACAATCCCTATTTTTGCTTTTCTTGAAGCTTCTAATGCGAGTGGAACTTCCCAATAATTCTTTGGGTTTGCTTTTGCACTTACTCCATCACAGCTCATATATAATGTGCCACAACCCGCATGCTTTATATCTACTGCAAGTTGAGGATTTAAGCCAAGATTTATTCCAGTTGTGTTAAGTTGTATTTGATCAAAGCCCGCTTCTTTAGCCTTCTTTATAATTTCTACAATTTTAGGGTGCATTGTCGGCTCTCCACCAGTAAGTTGCAGTGCGTTTGGTGGCACTGGTTTAGCTGATCTTAAATTCTTAAATAATTTATCAAGCTCATCGATGCCTGGCTCATATATTGGCTCACCCTCCTTAGCATAGAAGAAGCAGTACCAGCAGCTCAGATGACATCTGTTAGTGAGCACAACATTCGCAAGCCCTGTATGACTCTTATGTCTTTCACATATTCCGCAATCAAAGGGGCAGTTTTCTCCCTTTGTTAAATAATTGGGATTGTCTAAGCCCCTTCCATTATAAGCAAACTTGCGCATTTTTTCATAAAATTCATAATCCTCCCAATATTTTTCTACAAATATACCGTGTTCAGGACATGTTTTTTTAATCATAACATTGTCTTCATCTTTATATATAATTCCATCTATTATAAGTTTGCATGTTGGACATACTGTTTTTGTTCTATTTATAATGGGCATTTTTTCTAATTCTTCAGTAGATCTATTATAAGGCTGTAATATTACTTCCTCTTCATTTGAATTCATATATATACACTTGATTTATATCAGCTACAAATCTTATTAAAACAAAGAACTTAAAATAAATGGATTTAAAACCACAATTCAAATTATAATTATAATCAACTATAATAAATATTTTAGTTACCATATTCTTTTTAAATATTTGTCTTTTTTATGTTTACTTTAAGTAAAAAATTGTATGATCAGCAATAATAAATTATGTGTAAAATTTAATATTTTTGTTTTGAAGAAGCAAAAAAATATAGTATATCTATTTATATTTTTCTTTTACATTTTATTTCTTATATTTATATCAATGTTTATATTAATAATTAATTAATATTTATTTTAAAATAAATATAAGTGTTAACAGATACAAAAATTGGGCTCTTGGCTCAATGGTAGAGCGTCCGCTTTGCAAGTAAGCTTCTTGAAAAGAAGCTCAAGCAAGAACCAAAAAAGCGGAAGGTTGCGGGTTCGATTCCCGCAGAGTCCATTAACATTTTCCTTTTTCTATTAATAAATTTTGTATGTATTGTTTAGGCCTTTAAAAATTAAGGTGGACAATCTCACACTATTCACAGATTGGAGGATATCATTTTACTAAATATAGTTAAGATTTAAAAATATTGAATTCTATAAATCAATACTCTCTCTTAAACATTGGTTTTACAAACAAATAGAATCGCTCATTTCCTTCTAATTCCCGCACAATTCTTTCTGCAATAATTCTTGCCGGATCCTGTGTTAATTTAGCCCTCTCTTCAAGATCTTTGAAGCTTTCAAATTTCTTTTCTGATCTTTGCTTAAGCAAATCATCGAGATGCTTCTTTCCTATACCAGAAAGTAATGTAAGTGAATGTTCTCTTATGTTTAAAGGTCCTGCGGTATTAAACATTTCAACAAATTTCTGCTCATGGCTTTTTACTATACTTATTACACTATTCATTAGTTCATTTTTTGCTGTCTGTGTTAGCTCATTATAATTTATACGTCGTTTTATGAGTTCTATCTTATCACGCTCATTTTTCCCTATATAAACACGCTCTCCAGATTTCAAGGAAATGTTGGGCTTTGGTACCGCTTCAAGGAGTGTAAACATATCTTCTCCTATTAATTGTGTAATTGGTTCAGATTTGCTAGAAGAAGACTTTCCGCTAAGTAAGAAATCAAGCACAATTGCATATTCCTCACGCTTATCATAACTATCCATTTATACACCCTTTCATATTTCTTTAAGTTCTTAGCCATTAAATTTTCAACCTTCTTTTATTATTGATATTATCTTTTTTTCAGTTTCTTCATCAACAGGTTTGTTGTTTCTCGATAATATATGTTTTAATGTAAATATATTGTCTGGTTTTGCATTAATTACCTCAAATATAATCTCTTTGTTAATGTCAGCTTCTTCTGCAAACTTTAGCAATTTATTCTTCAATGTTTTACTTGGAGCAAACTTTTCCGCGTGTTCATATGCACGCTGTTGTTCATACATAAGTTCGCTTTTCTTTCTTTCATTAAGCACATCCTTTACTTCTATAAGTGAAACAATATCTTCTGATTCAATATCTTTGCCTATCATCTTAATCATCTTAACTTTTTTTAATATTTTATACAATATAATATTATAATATATTATTAATATATCTTTATTATATTATTAATATAATATCTTCAGCTTATTTTATAAATGTAACATTTATAAACGTTATATAAATAACAAAATATATTTGATAGGTAGGTTTTATTAACTTTTTGCTTATTTATAAAAACTTTGAAGTATGCAAACTCGTATCATCAAAATAGTTGCAAAATGTAAAAAGATATATAAAGATAAACTACAAAACAAAATAGTGATTTCATGAAAGATATTGTATGTGGAATGGAGGTACAAAATACAAAATTAAAGAGTGTATATAAAGGCAAGCAGTATGTTTTTTGTTCTACTTCATGTAAAGAAACTTTTGACAAAAATCCAGAGAAATATATAAAATAATATAAAGTGTAATGATGCCAACCGATCCAATATGTGGGATGTATGTTGATGATAAAACATCAACATTAACAATAGAAAAATATGGTAAAAAATACTATTTTTGCAGTAATAATTGTAAATTGCAATTTGAAAGACCTGAAAAGGAGCTGCATGGTCTGAAAAATGCGCTGATAGTTT
The DNA here is from genome assembly GCA_021806095.1 of Microcaldota archaeon. Lineage (GTDB taxonomy): Archaea > Micrarchaeota > Micrarchaeia > Micrarchaeales > Micrarchaeaceae > JAJZYD01. The sequence continues at coordinate 11,208 of JAJZYD010000004.1, read as the reverse complement.
CATGGCCGCTTACAATTATTGTGGTAATACTAACTTATATTGCACATTTGCCATATAATAATTATATAATATTTATATTTGCTACAATAATACAGTTTTATGCCGGGCAAAGATTTTATGCGGGTGTATTTGATGCAATAAAAAACAAGTCCGCTAATATGGATACACTGATAGCAATAGGAACTTCAGCAGCTTGGGCTTATAGCACTATAGTAATCTTCATGCCAAATATTTTTCCTGCTGGTGGAATTTATTTTGATACCTCAACAATTATTATATCATTAATATTAACTGGAACTTATATGCAGAGAATAACAGAATCCAAAGCTTCAAATGCAGTCTCAGCTCTTATAGATCTGCAACCTAAAATAGCACATATAATAAACGGAAATAAAATTGAAGATAAGCCTATTGAGGAAATAAAAATAAATGAATTTTTACTTGTAAGACCAGGAGAAAAAATTCCAACAGATTCAATAATAACAGAAGGCAATAGTTCAGTTGATGAATCAATGATTACCGGAGAAAGTATGCCTATAAGTAAAAAAGTTGGTGATAAAGTTATTGGTGGAACTATAAATATAACAGGCTCAATCAAAATAAAAACTATAAAAATAGGTGAAGATACAACATTGTCACAAATAATAAAAATTGTACAAAATGCAGCTTCAAGTAAAGTACCAATACAAAAATTAGTAGATAAAATATCTTCATATTTTGTACCTATAGTTATATTAGTAAGTATTTTTTCAGCTTTATTATGGTATTTTGTAGGTGGTATTGCATTAAATGTAGCTATATTGATATTTGTTAGTGTATTAATTATAGCATGTCCGTGTGCACTTGGAATAGCAACGCCAGCAGCTTTATTAGTTTCATCTGAAAAAGCCGCTAAGCATGGAATATTGGTTAAAAGTGGTGAAAGTTTGCAGATTGCCAGTAAAATTGATACAGTAGTTCTTGATAAAACAGGCACACTTACAAAAGGCAAACCTGCAGTTACTGATATAATTACTGTTTCAAATCATAATAAAAAAGATGTTTTGAAATATGCAGCAATTGCTGAAATTAATTCCGAACATATTTTAGGGAAGGCAATAGTCAATGAAGCAAAGAAAGAGAAAATTGAAATAAATTTTCCAAAAAAATTTAATTATACACCAGGCCGTGGAATAGTTGCTATTGATAAGAATAACAAAAAAATTGTAATTGGAAATAGAGATATTTTTAATAAAAATGAAATTAGTGCTGTAGAAAAACAGTTAAATTATTTAGAATCAGATGGTAAAACAACATTGATTGTCAGTGTTGATAAAAAAGTAGTTGGTTTAATTGCACTTGCAGATACGCTTAAAGATGACAGCAAAAAAGCGATCAATGCATTGAAAAATTCAAACAAAGAGATATGGTTGATTACTGGAGATAATGAAAAAGTTGCAAACTTTATAGCAAAACAGCTAAATATAAAAAATGTTATTGCTAATGCAAAGCCCAATGACAAAATGAAAAAGATTGAAGAGCTTCAAAAGGACGGGAAATTAGTTGCTATGGTTGGAGATGGGGTGAATGATGCTCCTGCTCTTACTAAAGCAGATTTAGGTATAGCGATAGGTGCAGGTACAGATGTTGCCATACAAGCAGGTAATATAATATTAATCAAAAATAATATGAATGATGTATCTATTGCTTTGGAAATTGGGAAGAAAACAATGGGCAAAATAAAACAAAATCTCCTCTGGGCTTTCGGTTATAATATTATATTAATTCCAATTGCTGCAGGAGCACTAATACCAATTTTTACAGTTAGCATATATAATTTTCTGCCTATTTTAGCTGCACTTGCAATGGCATTTAGCTCGGTAACAGTTATAATAAATTCATTGTTGTTGGCAAGATAAATTATTGCAAATGACATAAATAAAAATAGAAAAATTTAAATAAATTTTAACTTTTGAAAAGTTCCCCTATTATATTAATAAATAAAAAATTAAGAAAGGTATTTAAATTTAGTTTATGATTTATAAACAGGTGATCAGATGAAGCTTTCTGAAATATACAATATGGATATATACAGCGATGGTGGACAATACATTGGAGAAGTTAAGGATGTAATACTAGATCTTGAGAAGAGTAGTGTTAGCAGACTGCTAATGAATGAATGGAAAAATATGGATAAGGAAGCTGCGAAAAGAGTTCTTCAGCAAAAGAGTGTTCTCTTCAAGAATGTTAAGAATGTAGGAGATGTTGTGCTTGTATCTATACCAACTCATACAAAGCCAGAAAGTACAGCAACTGCAACAGAAGTAGGAGATTTAACTCATTAATAATAAAAAGATAAATAAAAAATAACATTCTTAGAATAGCAGATATAAATATATTCTTGTTAAGCAAGAGCAAATATCTACGTTGTAGAATATAATATAAAATATATTCAAGATATATAATTTAAAAAAATTATTTTAATATTTAATTTTACTATTAATTTATAAATCTATAAAATTTTTGCACTATAAATTATTATTTATTATTTTTTTTATTTATATATTATATTTTTATATATTCTTATTATAAATTCTATATTAAAAATTATTAAAATTTAAAAATAAAGAGATGGAGCTCCCTTCGTCTAGTCCGGCCAAGGACATGGGGCTTTCAACCCTAAAACCCGGGTTCAAATCCCGGGGGGAGCATTTGAGATAAAAAAGTTTTAAATGGTTCAAAAATGTCTTGTAAAATTCCATATATAAAACAATTTAACAAAAGTGCATGTGTTGCCGCTTGTTTTGAAATGGTATTTGCATATTATGGAATTGAAGTAAATCAACGAGTACTTTATAAAAAGGCAGAACCAACTTCTACTATGGGCATTCCGTATGGAAAGCTTATGTTAACAATAAAAGATAAAGGTTATATGCTAGAAAGATGGGAAAATCACATATCCTATAATAAAAAAATAGAAATGAAAAAAGCAATACAATTAGGTTTGATAAAATTGCATAAAAAAGCTAATATAAAATTATTGAAAAATTTTCTTAAAAAAGGAATACCTGTAATAATAGGAGTTGATTCTGATATATGGTATAAAAACTTCACAAATTGGAAAGCTCCTACTGGAGACACTCATGCTATTGTTGTGAGTTATAATATAAAAAATAAGAAATTTATTGTTAATGACCCATTTTTGCCATATCTTAAAAGAAAAGGAAAATGTTCTGAAGTAAGCATCTCGCATCTGAAAGATGCTTGGGATGGAAATGATAATTCCATGTCAGTATTGATAAAGAAATATTGATTAATTATATAATGTTTATTTATAAGCAGGGAATAATAATCACAGATAGATTATATACATTAAAATTTGTTAATAAAATTACAATATAGAAATGAATAAAGGCAATGGCAGAATAGTGACACCATTTGTATTTTCTATTTCTAATGTCTTTTTACTTAATAATATTTTGTTCTTTAGTTCTATATTAGGAAAGTCTGTTTTATTAACTTCATTTTGCCACTTCACTTCAAAACCAAAATTATTTATTACAAAATCCACTTCGCGTTTGCCAGAATAAAAACCAATAGAAGTTTTGGGCTCTGTAATTGTCTTATTTTTATTAATGAATCTATATAAATGATTAAACAAAATACCTTCAACAATTTTAGATTCGCTGTTTCTATCTAGTAAATTTATTTTTTTTGCAAATAAATTATACAAGAATGGATCATTAAAATATACTTTTCTTTCCTTCCTGAAAACATATTTTTTATCCGCATTTGGAAAAATGCTTTTTGATATAAATAAATTATCAAATGTCTCAAGATATTCCCTAACAGTAACATGAGATTTTATTCCTTGCATCCTTGCAATATTTGATAAATTTATTTTGGAAGAATAGCTCTCTACTATTCCATAGATTATAGCTGTTGCTATTTCAACACTTTTGTTATCTCTGCTGATATCTGAAATAAATGCATTCCAATGTGTATCATATATATCATCACTTATTCTTCCTTTTCCAAGATAATCAAAGATTGCATCCGGATATCCACCGGTTTTGATGTATATATTGAACCATTTGCTTATTTCATTAAAATAGGTTAGCAATTCATGTGCAATATTTAAAGCATTTCTAAAGTCTTCAGCGCGATTATTTTTTATAAAGCGCTTGAGCGGTTCTGACCCAAAACTAAGTAGAAAATCTCTGAAAGATAATGGCAGAAATTCAAGGAACTTTATTTTTCTACCAGGCATAAGTTCCTTTTTCAGATTTATTGAGGATGAGCCTGTTATATATAAAACAACATTCTTAGATTTTTCAATATCTAGGAATTGCTTTACTGCCCTTTGCCATTCATTAACAAAGCTTACTTCATCCAAGTATATATACTTCTTATTCTCATCAGTGACAAACGTGTTTAGTACATCTTTTATAACTTCAAAATCTCTAACGGTGTCAAAAGAATAGTACATTATTGAAGAAGGATCTTTATCTTCTAAAATTATTTTTTTATAAATATCATACTTTAATGCTGTTGTCTTGCCTAACTGTCTTGGACCTATCAATACCTGATTTTCATCGCTTAAAGAATATTGTATCTTTTCTTTAGTTTCAAGGACCTTTTTAACCTTATCATCTTTTTTTATTGAGTCCTTATTAGACCACCAAGGGTTTTGGGAAGCCAATTGTTCTATTTCCATATTTGATATTTGGATATCAAGTTATTTAAATGTTTTGATATTTGAATATCAAATTATATTCATCTTTTAGATATAAAATTATTATAAAAATTATTGTTTGAACCTAAACTATAAATCAAATCTAAAACTTTTCTACTTATAATTATTAGTTTTTTCAACAATGTATTAATGAAGATGTTACAAATTTTAGTAGTGAAATAAAAGAATTGCCAAAAATTGCAAGTATAAATATAAATAAATTATTAGCAATATATAAATTTATTATATAAAGATAATATAAGAAGATAATATAATTTTTAATAATAATTTAATAATAATAAAAAAATAAAAGGTGTTTTTATAAAAATTAATTGGATGATCGGTGGTGTTCAAGGAATAGGAATTGATACTGCTGCTGTAATATTTGGTGATAGTGTTGCTAAAGCTGGCTATTATCTTTATGGCAGCCGTGAATATTATTCAACTATAAAAGGACGACATAGTTATACAACAGTCAAAATAAGCGATGCTCCTTCAAGCAGCATTAACAATAATGTTGAAATACTTATTGCAACTGACGCTGAAACAATATTCCAGCACTTTACAAAAGTAAAGGACTTTATAGTTTATGACAAGAATTTCGAGAACGTCGAATTAAATGGTATAAGATCAATGGAAAATGAGATTGCTCTCAGTGCATATAATATTTTATCAAAAAATAATCTTGGCTTGACATGCAGGGACGCAATTGAATATGCTAAAAAGAAAGGTGTTAAGGCAATAGGCATTGACTATAATAATATATTACAGTCAATAATAAATAAACTTAATATTCCCTCACCGTTAACAGAGCGTGCAAAGACAATGATAGGTGTCGGTGCATCATTCAAGCTCCTTGGCTTAAGCTTCGATTTGCTCAGCTCAACCATAAGCTCAAGATTCAAAAATGATACAATAGCAAAGCTCAATACGCTCGCAGCTAAATCCGGTTATGATTCAACAGATTCATTCTACAATCTAAAAGTGCTTGATGTTTCATCGCACAGGATAGAAATTGACGGCAATACCGCATCTGCAATAGGCAAGATGCTCGGGGGTCTTAAATTTCAATCATACTATCCAATTACGCCTGCTTCAGATGAGAGCACATATATTGAGGCAAATCAGAATCTAGTCCTTAATACATCTTCAGGATCAAAAACTGGAGGCATAGTTGTATATCAAACAGAGGATGAGCTTGCGGCAATCAATGCTGCCATAGGCTCTGCCCTTACAGGAGCAAGGTCTGCAACTGCAACCTCTGGTCCAGGATTTTCGCTTATGGCTGAAGGGATAAGCTGGGCAGGGATGAATGAGGTTCCTGTCGTAATTACATACTATTTGAGAGGTGCTCCTTCAACAGGTCTTCCAACAAGGAGCGGCCAGTCTGATTTAATGTTTGCGCTTAATGTAGGGCATGGGGAGTTTCCAAGGATTGTAATTGCTTCAAGCAACCATTATGAAATAATAAATGATGCAATAACTGCGCTTAATCTTGCAGAGAAATATCAGACTCCTGTAATACATTTGATTGAGAAAAGCATTGCAAATGCATATGCAGTGCTTGATGAGAACAAGATCAATGCAAATAATATAATTATTGATAGAGGTTTATTTACAAATAATGCTGATGAAAGCTATAGAAGGTTTAAAATCAATGAAGATGGTATATCTGCAAGGGTGCCTCTTGGCAGTGCCGCAATGTTTTATTCTGGAGATGAGCATAATGAATATGGGCATATTGATGAGACATCTTCAAATAGATTAAAGATATATGAGAAGAGAAATAAGAAACTTGAGCTTGCTGCAAAAGAGATAGAAAAAAAATATAAAATATATGTAAGTGGAGACAAGAATGCAGAATATGCTATTATAACATGGGGCAGTGTGGTTGGGCCTTCTATAGAATGTATTGACATGCTCAAGAAAGAAGGAATTAATATACAAGTTGTACAAATAAAAATGTTTAGTCCATATCCAAGCAAGGAGGTTTCTGAAATATTGAAGAATAAGAAAAGAATTATTGCTGTTGAAAACAATTATAATGCTCAGGGTGCTGAAGTGATGCAGCTGAATACAGGGATAAAGGCAACTGATTTTATCCTTAAATGGACAGGTAGGGCCATAGCTGGCGACGAATTGTTCGATGCCCTTGTTGATATTCTTAAAAATAATAAAAATAAGATAGTATTAGATGATGAATTCTAAGATATATAATAAAATTAAATATAAAGAATGAAAAAGATGATTTTATGGATTATAATAAATTAAATATTGATGATACTGCTGAATTCAATGATTGGTGCATTGGCTGCGGCAACTTCGGTATATTGAGGGCTGTTGAGCTTACGCTTCACGACTTGAAGCTTGATTACCACAATACTGTAATGGTATCTGGGATAGGTTGCTCTGGAAAGCTCCCTCATTTTTTGAATGTCAAGATTGATGGGGTGCATACGCTTCATGGAAGATCACTAGCATTTGCAAGCGGCATTAAACTGTCTAATCCAAACATGAATGTTATAATTGATGCGGGAGACGGCGACACATTTGGAATTGGCGTTGGGCATTTTGTAAGTGCTGGAAGAAGAAACATGAAGATGACATTAATAACGCATAACAATGGAGTTTATGGGTTGACTAAAGGCCAGGCTTCTCCAACTTTAAACAGAGGAGAAAAGACAAAATCACTTCCAAAGCCAAATATCAATGATCCAATTAATCCAGTTGCGCTTGCACTTGTTTCAGGATACACGTTTGTTGCAAGAAGTTTTGCCTATGATACTCAGCTTACTGTCTCAATATTGAAAGAAGCAATTGCACATAAAGGGATTGCGCTTGTTGACATACTGCAACCATGTCCAACATATAATGATATCAATACTATTGACTATTATAAAAATAGAATTTATAAGCTTGATATTGATTATAAAGTGAAAAATAATAATGAAAAAGTAGAGAAGATGATGCAAGCAATCACTAAAGCATATGAAGCTGAAAAAATTCCGATTGGTATATTTTATCAGAATGAATTAGTGCCTGATTATAATAATAGAATTAAAGAAGATATACCTAATTATTTGGATTATTATCCCGCAATTCAAGAGCTTTCAATCAATAATAAAAGCACAGTAGATGTAATACAAATTTTACAGAAGCATAGGATTGTATAGCAGCACTAACATATCTATTTCATATATAGATTGAGAGATGCACTGATGTTAGTTGCGATGATGGTTGTATTAAGCGTAGTATTTTCTACTCTAAAAAGTAAAAATATATCCAGAGAAATAAATTATTTTGCGCTGTCGCAAGCGCAAAGCCCTAACTCATCTATTCTGCTTCCGCACATAGGGCAATTTTCATTAAGATATTCTGCTTCATGAAATTCTTTGTTATATAACAATACATGTGCATCATGCAACTGTAGTGTGTTATTTATCAAATTTTTCTTCTGATATCTTACTTTTTCTTTTTTATTTTTAACATTTTTCTTAATACGATTTTGTTTCATATTAATCCCATCTAAAACAAATATATCAAAACATATTGTCTGTTTTTGTCATTGTTACTCCTTTTTGACTTTGGTATTTTCCTTTATATGGATATTCAACAGGTGACAATGTTCTTGCAAATATCAAGTGTATAAATCGCATATTCTCCTTTAATCTTACTGGAAATTTAGAACCTAATACCTCTATAGTTACATTACCTTCGAATCCAGCATCAATCACTGTTGGAGGTATAAATATTCCCATTCTTGCTAATGAGGACTTTAAGTTAACAAAGACAATCATATCATCTGGCAGTTTAATATATTCTTTTGTAGTGAGCAACAGATGTTCGTGCGGCTGTATAATAAATGAATCGCCTTTTTCAATCTTAAAAAATTCATCAAAGTTATTTTTATCCCCAGATTCAAAAATTTTATCTGTTTCATTAAATCTTACTATCTCATTGCCAATCCTAAAGTCCATTCCATTTTCATGTATTGTTTCATTTGTTATTGGTTCAACTACAATGCGCCTCTTTTCCAAATAATATTTCAAGTCTCTATCTCCCAATATCATTTTATCCCCTTTTTATAAAATTATAATAATAAACAATATAATAAATGAATTAAAGATTAATAAATATATAGGTAATTATTATTTGTAATAATTAAATAACCTAATAAAGATAATAATAAAAATAATAATAAACATAGATGAAAAAATGAAAGAAGGAGTAAGAATTTTGTCAATTAGCTGCGCACCTCTTGAAGGAAAGAAAACAATGCTTCTTGGGATTGTATCAAGAGATGGAATTATTGAAGGCGCAATTTCAACCAAAGTCACTGTTGATGGCATTGATTCAACAAATAAAATAATCAAATTTGTTAAAAAATCAAAGTTTAAGGATCAAATAAAAATTATTGCAGTAAATGGAATTGGAATTGCTGGCTTAAATATTATTAATGTTTATGCTTTAGAAGATGCGCTTAATGTAAAAGTTTTATCAATAACAAGGAATAAGCCAAGGCCGAGCAAACTCATAAAAGCACTTATAGCATTTTCACGTGCAGAAAAAGTAGATGTAAAAGAAAGGATAAAGATTGTTAAAAAAATATCAAAAATCAATATTATTAAATTAGATAGATTTTATGCCCAGACTTATTTTGAAAAAAAAGAAGCTGAAAAATTTTATAAGGAAGCTTTCAACATGTTAAGAATCGCACATATAATGTTAACTGCAATAGCAAAAGGGGAATCAAAAGGCAGGCTTTGAATTCAACAAAGTATTTATAGTTTCATTTTTATTATTATATATTGTTAATATTAGTAAATATTACATATTAATATTATTTATATAATATTACATATTGATAAAGTAATATTGTATAAGGTAAATTTAAAAATAATATTGTGGTTGCATGGATATATTGGCAAAAGTTATTGTAGTAATAATATTTCTTATTATAGTGTTTGTAATATATTACAATTTCTTTGGTTCTGCTAATTTGGCGAAGAAAATAGTAACGCGCTCAGAAGCAGTAAATATGGTTGTGGCAGATATTTTGAACAGCACTCCAAATGCAAATATATCCCATATAATAACAAATAGTTCTCCTATTGAAAATGGCAGTTGGCAGATATTTACAACTGTTGCATATAATACAACGAAGCCCTGTCCAACTCTGCTTGGAGAGATGTTTGATTATCCTGCAACTGGACTAAATGTAACAACAACAACTTATGTACAAAAATGCAAGGTATATAGCTATTCAAATGAACCTTATTATCTTGTGAGCATGCCTGAAGTTGCAATTACTATTTCATACAACTTAAGTAAATCTGCCCAAAATTATGTCAATACATATGGCTATGGAAATGTAAATGTCTATGCAAAGTTTTATCCTAATTTAACTGCCAATATATTAAGGCGCACTTTAATAGGAAACATAATAAATATAGCAAATAGCACAGTAACAAATCAATCAAGTGCATTTAATACTTTAGTAAATAATTCTATATTGAGCAACATATGGTTAATAAATTATTCTGCTAAAAATTCTCCCTATTTTCTTTATATAGAAATGTATCAATCTGGTAATATAATAAATCAATTTTTAGTTAAGCCTACTTAATTTTATTTAATTATTTATTAATATATTTCTAAAATCTGCATAGAAAAATAAATAAAAACTAAAAAAAGAATAATAATATAAATAAAAATAAGCAATTATCTTTACTACTTCTATTATGAAATTTAGCATAAAGTTTTTAAAGGTTTCCAGTAAAAATTAAGATAGGCGACAAAGGTGTTTTTATGAGCGACATTGTAAATGATGTATTAGGACAAAGCAAAGAGGACGAATTTTATACAACTGAAATAAAGATCGTAACTGCTGGTTTTGGTGGTGCCGGTAATAATATTGTTAATCGACTTCTAAAAGCTGGTGTAAAAGGTACTGATTTTGTAGCTGTCAATACTGATGCACAGCATTTCAAAATAATTGATGATAGAATTAAAAAGGTATTAATAGGAAGAAGCATTACAAAAGGCCTTGGTGCTGGTGGTGATCCAAAAGTTGGAGAAAAGGCAGCAGAAGTCGATCGACATCTTATTGAAGATGCATTCGCAGGATCACAGCTAGTATTTTTGTGTGCTGGTATGGGTGGAGGCACAGGTACTGGTTCAATAAAAGTTGCTGCGCAGATTGCAAAGGAGCAAGGTGCAATTGTAGTTGCAATGGTCACTTATCCATTTGATTTAGAAAGGGTTAGAAAGGTTAAAGCAGAGGAAGGAATTCAGCAGTTGAGGAAATACTGCGACAGTGTAATTATTGTTGACAACAACAGGCTTGCAAAGCTTGTTCCAAATCTTCCATTAAATGATGCATTTGCACTTGCAGATGAAGTTCTTGCAAAAGCAATTGGGGGATTGGTATGGACAATAACACAACCAAGCTTGATCAATATTGATTTTGCAGATGTGAGATCAATATTAGGAGG
>JAJZYD010000025.1 GCA_021806095.1 Microcaldota archaeon | reverse complement strand
AGATCTTTTCTCATCCAATTTTCTTATTTCAAATTTTGGTTTTGTCATAATCTCACCACAAATATAATGTGTGGGTAGTGGTGAAAGATTGTGGGTGGTGCAAGGGATTCATTGTCAATCCCTTACAATATATATTATGAATAATCTTTTATTTATATTATAGTTATAGAACAAATAGATTAAATTTTCTATTATGAAAAATAAACTATTATTTTACTAATAAAATGATTTTGTGTAATATTATAAACTAAACATTTAATAAATGATCCCTCATTAAATTAATTTTGAACATAAAGTATTAAAAATATTTTTATATAATAATTAATTGATGATATGATTAATATGAATGAATTGCCTCAAAAAGTCTTGGAAACATTTGAAAGAATCAAAAAAGAGCGCAAACACCATGTCTTATTAAGGTTAGGTAGGAACTGTTTCTATGTATATGAAGCAACATCAAAATTCAAAAAAGATAAAGATAAATATCCAAGAGCAACTGCATATTATTTGGGAAAAATAGAAGAAGATGGAACTTTTATAGAAGCAAAACATAGGAAAGATGAAACAAAGGTTGGATCAATAGATGAATATTTGAAGACAAAAAAGACAGTTAAGCAGGTAAGTGAAATTGAAAGAATAATACATCCGGATGAAATTGATCTTGAAATTCTTACACAAATAAGTAGTAATGGCAGAGTTGCATTTAAAGATATTGCAACCGTTCTTAATAAACAATCTCCTTTTATTAAAGGCAGACTCAAAAGACTCGAAAGAAATTATGGAATAAAATACACCATAGAATTAGCACAGAGGCCATTCGGATTATTTAGATATTTTGTCCTTGTAAAATTTAAAGATAAAATCCCAGACAAAAATAAATTGACAAAACTTTTAGAAGCAAATCCTATGATACAATTTGCAGCCTTTGCTCTTGGTAATTATAATCTATTTATGTATATGTTTGCAGAAAACACCTATAAATTAGAAGAAGATATTTTCAATATTCGTTCAAGTGAGATATTTACTAATTGCAAAACATCTTGGAATGTTAGTTATATAACATATGCATATGGATATATGCCAATTAGAGAGCAATTCTTTGATTATATAAAAGATCATTTTGTATGGCGTAAGAAAAAAAATGGACCACAAAAGCCTAAAAATAAACTAGTTGAAAGAGAATATATTGTATTAAGGGAACTTAACGAAAATGGAAGAATAAATTTCAATAAAATTGATGAAAAGTACAAATTTACCCCAGGCTTGTCATCTTATACCTATTATCAACTTACAGAAAAACATATTATTCAAAGAATGACAATAACAATGAAGATACCACCAATAAAATATAATGCAATATTGCTTCTTAAACAATTAGATATCAGAAAATTTATAAAAGTAAGAAATGCTTATCTCTTAAACACAATTCAAGATACTCCAACACCTTTAAATAAATATATTCTTAGTGGTGATATTGGTGCACCTTATGGTGTATTAAGAATTGTGCCTATTTTTAATGATAATGATTTAACAAATATAATTAATGAAATTGACATGTTAAAAAGTGAAATAGAAATTAGAACTTTGATTATTACTGATATATTAGTAGGTACATTAGGTTATAGAAAAATAGATAATACATTATCAACTCAATATAAAATTTTACAAGAAGAAGCGCTTAGAATAGAAAGTAAGAATAAATATAAATTTACTTCTGACTCAATTCAAAATAATAAAATAAATCAATAAAAATAAAAAAAGAAAAATAAAATTAATTTTATTTTTTAACTTTGGCCATCTCCTCCTTCCATTCATATCACCGCAATAATCTCACTGAAAAGCTTTAAATACCTTGTGCAGTGTTGCTTTTGTGTTAGATAAATAACGAAAATATAATTATAGAAAGTAATGAATAATATAAACTATTTTCTTCAAGCAGTAACAAAAGTAACAATATCCCCTTCTGCAAGGATATGCCCAGCTCCAACCCTTTGATTTGCAAACTTTACGCTCTTCCCATTTACATATGCACATTTAAGCTCATCAACAAGCGTTGTATGAACCTTCCTTGCTGCATCTTTTATTGTGGCGCCATTTTTAAGTATCATAGGATCAAGTTTGTCTTCTCGCTTTGGCTTTAAATATATAGTAATAATATTTAATCCATTATAGATTGCTTCTTTCAATTTATCAAGATTGATTTTGTTGATAGCGCTTATTGGTATTACCTTCATCTTATATTCATTCTCAAGCTCATTTACAATGCTTTTATAATTTGCTTGTGTATCAATCTTATTCAATGCTATGATTGCATTAAGATAATATGATTTTCCAGATATATATGAAATAAGCTCGTCTTCATTTACATTATCCCATATTGACACAATTGCATTGTAAATTCCCAATCCAATAAATATTTCCTGAATATCGCGCTCGCTTATATTGCTTTTATTGACCTCTACTTTTATACCACCAGTCAGTTCCTTTTTTATCAATATTTCTGGTTTTTTCTTGTTTATAAATATATTCAATGCGCTGAGCTCTGAAATTAGCTGCTTTAACTGTGCTGTATAATTAATATCAATTATAAAAAGAATTAAATCAACATTAAGTATTGCCGATATGACCGTCCTGCCGCCTCCTGCACCTATATGTGCATTCTCTATCAATCCAGGAAGATCAAATATCTGAATATGTGCATCTTTATAGATCATCATTCCAGATATGATTGAAGTAGTTGTAAATGCATAAGATGCAATCTTTGAATTTGTATTGGTTAATGTGTTTATCAAAGAGGATTTTCCTGCATTTGGGAAACCAACCAAAGCAATAGTTGCATCACCGCTCTTTTTAACAAAGAACCCTTCACCATGCTGTCGTTTGCTTGCAACAATTATTTCACGCTTGACTTTTGCTATCTTCGCTCTGAGTATCCTTATATGTTTATTTGTTTTTTTATTATCCTTTGTCTTCGAATACTCTGCTTTAAGTTCTCCAAGCTTCTCTTCAAGTGCAGCTTTCTTTATACTCTCCATTTTCTCCACTAAGTCTAAGCATTATTCATTGATTTATCAAATATTTACCGCATAAAGCTTGAAAATTTCTTCATAATATTTCTATCATTCTTGAAAGTGTTAAAAAGTCTCTTCATTTTATTGAAATCAGAAATAAGCATCCTAACATCCTTTTCTGTCACTCCGCTACCTTTTGCAATTCTTGCTATTCTTCCAGGTTCATGCAGAAGTTTCTCGTTTTTCCTTTCATTTTTTGTCATTGAACCTATTATTATCTTATATTTCTTTAACTTATCTTCACTCTGTTCAACCATATCTTTTGGAACATCAGGTGCGCCAAGCATTCCAAAAACATTCTTCATTGGGCCCATTTTTCCCATTGTTTTAAGCTGTGTATAAAAGGTGTCAAAATTGAGCTCATTCGCAGCAAGCTCCTCTGGATTTATATTTGCTTCGTTTATCGCCTCTTGAACCCTGCTGACAAGTCCTTCTATATCAGGCATGCCTAATAGTCCCCCAATAAATTTGTTGGCGTTATAAGGTTCTATGTTGCTAAGCTTCTCACCAGTTCCAATGAATAAAACTGGAACATCAGCAGCAGCAGTTGCGCTGAGCGCACCTCCGCCCTTTCCAGATCCATCCATTTTCGTTACAATTACACCTGTGAGCTTAGCTGCATTATTGAATTCGCGAGCCTGCCTTCCTGATACTTGTCCAATATCGGCGCTTACCACAAGCAATTTTTCATCTGGTTTGAATTTGTTTGCGACTCTTTTGAGCTCTTCTATAAGCTCAGAATCAAGCGCATTTCTCCCACTTGTATCACATATAATTACATTCCTATCTTTAAGCTTTTCAAGTCCTTCCATAGCGATTTTTGCTGCATCTTTCTCTCCTTTAATGCCAAAAAAGGCAACATTAGCCTGCTTTGCCAGCATTTCAAGCTGTTCATATGCGGCAGGTCGCACAACATCACAGCATATTACACCTGCACTCAATCCTCTATCCTGATAGAATTTGGCGAGCTTTGCGGCTGTTGTTGTTTTGCCTGAACCATACAATCCCATCAACAATATTCTTTTCTTCTTTAACTCTGGCACATATGAATTTCCCATGAGTGATACAAGCTCATCATAAACAATCTTTGTTATATAATCAGTCGGTGCCAGTCCTTCTGGTGGCTTGCTTTTGAGTGCTTTCTCCTCTATATTTTTTGTAAATTTTAGTATAAGCTCTACTTCCACATCTGCATTAAGCAGTGTTTTTTGAAGTTCTTTGTTGAATTCCTTTATTGTTTTAGCATCAATGATAGTTGAGCGTGTGAGCTTTGCAAGCGCCTTTCTTAAGCCTTCTCCTAAATCCATAATTCCACTTTTAAAATATTATTAAATTATTTATTATTATTTTTATATTTATTATATTATCTTTATTTATACGCGACTCATATTTATATAATTTTGTTTTATTCTACGGTTTGCATTTATCTAACTATTTAATATTATGGATTTTCCGCCCACTTTATTAAATTTAAGTCAATTGTTAATTTTATTTGACAATTGTCGTATAATATTTTCATAGGAAATATTTAAATATTATATTCAAATCAATTATATTCATCAAAATTGTATTTGTATTAAAATGGTGTTATAATGGATAAATCTAAAAATAAAACAAATGATGCACTTACAGAGTTCTATGCAAAATTAGAAAAAATACCTATATGTAATTTAGAATATACTAAAGCCCAAAAAATTAAGGGAGAAATTAAAGAAATTGCAAATACATTATATCGGAGAATTGGAAATGATGCTTTTAATACAATTATTCAACAGTTAGAAAAAAATAATGTTATAACTTTGCGTATGGTCGAAAAAAGGTTTAAGTTAGTAAAAAAATATTTAGATAATATTCAAAATAACAAGAGCAATATACAAAATAAAGATATTATTGAAGGTATCAGTGGATTAATGGAATTAGGAGTGAATAATTTAATAGTTAATATGATAGGAAATGAAAAAATTGACTCTGAGCCTTTTAAGGCACTTAAGGATTACTTAAATCATGCACCAAAAACAACTTTGTTAGGAAAACACAATAAAAATAAAGTAGATGAAATAAAAATGCAAATTGAAAAAATTGCAAAAGATTTAGAAAATAAAATAAATAATGAAAAAAATTTTGATGAGTTTGTTAAGAAAGTAACAAATGAGGGGTTGTCATTACAAACAATCGCAGGAAAATTTAATTATATTTATAATAATATAAATAATATTACATCCCAGCAGGAAATTAATTCACAAAAAATATTTGAATTTAGTATATTAGTGATAGATATTGGTAAAATACCACTACGTGGATTTCAAACACCTGAAACAACATATGAAACAACAACATATTTGCCAATAACTTACGAATAAAATTAAATTTTCCTTTTTTGTATTTATTTTCAAAATTGTTCTCTTTCCGATTTTCACACGTGCAGTTCAGCATGTTTAAAAGTTATTATTTTTATTATATCATCAATAAAGAAAAATATTGTTGAAATGAGAATAATGAAAATTATTGCTGCGATGCTTATTGGTGTTATAAATATTCCATAATATGCAAATACAACTCCTATAAGAATGCCAGCAAAAGAGGAAATAAGTAATGTATTGCTTGGTTTTACTTTCCAGAATTCATTCTTCGATCTTACATTAAATATCAAGAATTTGTCTGTTATATCAAGCATCAAGAATGCAAAAGTCTGGAATTCAGCAAGGCTCATACTAAAAAGTGAAAATCCTATTGGTATAAGCAGCAAGGCTTGTATTATCAAGCTAATACCCAATATTCCAGAGACTTTTATTATTGTGCCCACATTCCATATGTCTGGATTTTTCGAAAAAGACGTATTATCAGTGGCAATTGATATATTAATTATATCATTAGTAAATATTAAAAGAACAAGGAGGAATGGTGTTATTGGTATAAACTTGAATACGATGAATACAATTGCAACAAATGCTATAATTTGAAATACTTTTGAAACTTTTGAAAGCGTATATGTTAACATTCTTTCAAAGATCCTTCTACTCTCCTTTATTGCGTCTATTATTACTGCAATACCATTTTTAGTAAGCACTAAACTAGCTGAACTTTTTGCAACATCTGTTGCGTTGGCGACTGCTATTCCAACATCAGCTTCTTTTAGTGCAGGTGCATCATTAACCCCATCACCAGTCATTCCTATAATACTTTTTTTACTCTGCATTGCTTTGACAATATCATACTTATCTTCTGGGAATACATTTGCAAACCCATCAGCATTAAATATTAATGAATTGTAATCTTTGTTGTTTTTATTTAAGCTGTTCATGTCAATAATATTGTTTCCTATACCAAGCTCGCTTCCAATTTCCTTTGCAACTGCAATATTGTCACCTGTAAGCATTTTAGGTTTGACTCCAAATGATTTTAATTCTGAAATAAGTTGTTTTGCTTGAGGTCTTGGTGCATCATATAAAGCTATCAATCCAACAAATTCCCAATTCTTTTTATCTTTTGATATTGCAACTGCAATTGTCCTATAGCCCTTGCTTGCAAATTCATAAACTTTATCAAAAGCCTCTTTTTTCTCTTTTGCATTGAGCTTGCACATTTCTAAAACTATTTGAGTTGCACCTTTTGTAATTGCATAATCAAATTTTCCTGTTGCATTGCCTATTTCTGCATAAGTGCGCTTTAATGTAGGATCAAAAGGAGTAAATAATAAAACTTTTTTCGTCGTTATATTTAATGAATTAGCATATTCAATTATAGATAAATCTATAGGATCAGCGTCTTCAAGTCTAGAAGATTCTGCAGCATACTCTATTGTTTCATTGTTAGTGTGTTTTTTTGCATTGAATACTTCCTTAACATTAATTTTATTTTGAGTTATTGTTCCTGTCTTATCCATACACAACATAGTCATGGTTGCTGTATTCTCAAGTGCTTCAAGCTTGGTAATAAGTATTGATTTTTTTGCGAGCTTCTCAGTTCCCAGAGCCATTGCAACAGTAAAAGCTGCGCTGAGGGCAACTGGGACTGATGCTATAAATATAATAAGAAGAAAAGGTATAAGCGTAACAAGTGGTGTATGAACATAAAAGAATCCATATAAAAATAGAACTATAAGAACTATAATATCTGCATAAATAAGATACCTAACAATATTCATTATTATTTCTTCAATATGTGAGTGTGGTTTTGCGAATTCAAGAAGTTTTGCTGTTTTGCCGTAAAAAGTATTAAGTCCGGTACCTATTACAACACTTGTTGCTTCTCCTCTCTTTATTGTTGAACCTTCATAAAGTATTTCATTATTTGCTTTATTTATTGGTAATGATTCCCCTGTTATTATTGATTCATCAACTTCTATACCTTCAGAATTTATAATTTTAGCATCTGCTGGAACTATATCGCCCATCCTTATTCTTATAATATCTCCAGGAACAAGTTCCCTTGCCGGAATCATTTGCCATACTTTATCCCTAATTACTCTTGCATGCTGCGATAACCTTTGTTTTAATGCATCTATAGATTTGTCCGCTTTATATTCTTCAATAAAACTTACAATAGCATTGAAGATAAGCAGTGCTATTACAATATAAAAATCGCGCATATGATTTAATAAATATGAAAGTAAGATAACAAGCCAAAGGAGTGCTTGAACAGGCCCATAAAATTTCGATAAAAATATAAGAAAAGGATTTTGTTTCTTTTCAGGAATCTCGTTATAGCCATAATCAGTTAGCCTTTTCGCTGCTTCTTGCTTTGATAAACCAAAACTAGAATTTGTTTGCAGACTATCAAGTGTGCTCTTTACATTCATTTTTTCAAAATCTTTTGTAGATTTTATTACGGTCATTATTATACACAATACAAAATTAAAGTTGTTTTTTTATCTTTTTATATTTTCTAAGGAGCTTTCCCTTGTTTTATAATAATTATTTTTTGATATAATATACATTTTCTCAATAAAAACTTTTAAATGTTTTTTATACCATTTCAATTCCCTGCGATTATTTTGCTCTTCTTTGAACCCATTTTTGATTAATATATTTTGTGAAGCAATATTAGAGTCTAAAACATAAGCAAAAACTTTTTGCAGCTTAAGCGATTCGAAAGCATAATAAAGCATTGCACCAACTGCATCTGTTGCATAATTATTTCCTACATATTTTTTACTTAATGAATATCCAATTTCTCCAGTTTCATTTTTTTTAATATCTCTTAAGCCAATAATTCCAACAAGCACATTGTTATCTTTTTTATAAATTCCGAATTCTATCTTGCTATTGTTTTTAGATATTTCATTAACATTATTTATAATATCCTTTGCGCGCTCAACAATATAAGAACGTGAAGGGTGTCCATCATTATGCGATATATAAAAATCATTTATAATTTCTGCCAATGCATCTATATCAGATTCCTTAAAGTTTCCTAAATAAATCTGCCTATTTTCCTTTTGTGGTGCTTCAGATAATTTACAACTCCTTTCATTTTCCATTATCTCTCCAAAATCTAATTTATTTATTTTTAATATAATTTTCAATTTTATTTACAATACTATCAAATGTCTTTTTTATTTCATCATCATTTAATACTTGTATTATACCTTTATCCGTCATATCAGCAAATTTATCGGCGTTTTTTACAGCTCCAAGAACTTCAGTGCTAAGTTTATCAGCAACATTTTTTGTATTTTCATTTAATTTTTCTTTTGAGAAATTTTCTATAACACCTATAATTGGCATATTTAATCTACGTGCCATCAATCCTGATCTTATTGAATTTATTGATGAAACTTTTTGAGGTGTTGTAACAATGATAAATCCAGATAAATCTAAAAGTTGCATTATTGTTAATGGTGCATCTGAAGTGCCAGGTGGTAGGTCAATAATCAAATAATCAAGGTTGCCCCATTCTGTATTTTTAAGAAAATCTGTGATCATCTTAGCAATCATTGGCCCCCGCCATATTATTGGTTTTTTTAGATCATCTACAAGCATGGCAGTTGAGATAACCTTGACATCTTTATATACAATTGGTTTTAGCGGATATTCATTGCTTATTGAATCTTCAATACCTAAGAATATCGTTATATTTGGACAGTCTATATCAGCATCAAGCAAGCCAACTTTCAAGCCTTTTTGAGCTAAAGAATAAGCAAGATTTATTGATATTGTTGTTTTACCAACGCCGCCTTTAGCGCTGTATACTCCTATTTTATATTTTATATCTTTGAGCTTTGTTTTAAGTTCATATTTATCTTGAATAATTTTTATAAATGGATTGGGTGCATTTGCTCTTATATTAATATTATTTACATCTTTATTATTTATATTTTTAGATTCTTTTGCAAACACATCTATCATAAAAAGACCCTATAATTAATGTAGGGTATAAAAATATAAATAATTATATGCTTAATAATAGCTTAATAATAATGCAATAAATGATTAAAATTAAATTAATTCATTTTCTTCTCAATAGTTTTAGTTAAAGCTAAAATTCGATTCGTTCTTAATATTTTTAATATTTTGAATTAAAGCTAAATACAAATTATTGTTGTTAATTTTTTTAGATGCAGTCCTTATAAGAAATGCTTGCCCTTCATCTGTATCAAAATATCCTAATTCTTTTAGTCTTTCAATTGCAGCTATAGAAATCTCCTCTTGTTTAGTTGGGTTATCACTATAAAATTCATAATCTTTAATACTATCAGCACCTTTTACTATATCTTTTAACATATTTTTGTCTTCTAAGGCTTGAATTAATACATATACATTTCCAACATTTTTGTCTTCTTCTATAACAATATATCCTAATTCTTTTAGTCTTTCAATTGCAGCTGTAGAAATCTCCTCTTGTTCAGTTGGGCTATATTTCTGAAGTGCGTTGTCAGTACCTTCAGCTATACTTTTTAATAAATCTTTGTTTTTTAAGACCTTAATTAATACACATATAACTTTAGAAGTTTGATTACTAATAATATGTTGAAGTTCTTCTCTTATAAAAGATTGTCCTTCTTCTGTATCAAAAAATCCCAATTGTTTTAGTCTTGCAATTGCAGTTATAGAAATCATTTGTCGTTCAATTGGATCATATCTATAAAGTGCATAATCTTTAATACTATCAGCACCTTTTACTATTTCTTTTAATATTTTCAAATTATCTATTGTTAAAGGTAATATACGTACAATTTCAAAATTTTTTTCTGTATCAAATACATAATTAATAAAAATTTTAAATTTATCAGTCTTTGAACCACCTAAATTTTCCTCAATTGTTTTGATAGTATTTACCATTGTTTTTGTAATAGTATTATTACCATTGTCATTGTTCATATCTAATTCTTCTGTTTTTGAAGACCTAAGGAATGAATAAATTTTTGAAATTACTCCACTACTATCATTATCATTGTTCTTTTTCTGGATTGCTTTTAAAATCTCATCACGAATTTTTAAATATTCAGAAATATGGTTTTTAACTTCTTTTATATCATCTACTTTAAAGTAATTCTTTAAATTATTAAGGTCTTTCTTATCAATGCGACTTTTAAACACCATTAATATCACGTTTGCTATTTAATCTATTTAAATAAT
>JAJZYD010000024.1 GCA_021806095.1 Microcaldota archaeon | reverse complement strand
TGAAAAGCTATTAAGCGCACCTCTTGCAAACTTTGTTTCACAAAATGTACAAAATCCCAAACACCCTTCATTTATTGGTATTTTTGCAATAAGTGGATTTTGAAATGAGAATTTTTTATTAATATAAGCGAGTTTATCAATTCTCTGTTGTTTGTTAAATATTAGACTTTTATTTTTAATTTCACTTGCCGCTTCTATTATCTTGTCAATATTTGTTGTTGAAATTATGCCTGCATTAGGTGCATATTTAAGAATCTTTTCTGGACTGACCGTAGCAAGGCATCCACTTGCAATAATCTGTTTACCATCATTATGCAAACATTTGATATAATTCAATATTTTCTCTTCTGTTGGCGCTTTAACTGTGCAGGTATTAACTACAATGACATCAGCATTTTCTTCGCTGTCCGCTAGCTCAAAGCCATTTTCAAGCAGCAGATTATTCATTATCTCGCTATCTGCTTGATTTAATGTGCATCCATATGTTCTTATATAATAGCGCATAATTACATCCCAAAAATATACAAAATATAAAAAATAATTACCCATTACAAACGAGGCTTTTCATTCGCAAGGTTAATTCATAAGATTATTATACTTTTCTCTGCTTAATATACGATAGTTTAATAACTTAATAATTTTTATAATTTATTTTGCATGTAAAAATATTTAAATAATAATATATAACAATAATAAATTAAAGTAAAAAGCAGAAAAAGATAAAAGAATTAAACAATAATAAGGTGTATGGATGGTAACGCTTTGTGAAAGATGTAAAAGAGAAATTCATGAAAAAGAAACATGTAATTACTGCAAAAGGAAGCTTGGATATGAATGTATAAAAGCTTCACAGAAAAAAAGCAAAATAATTAGACTTGTTATTTGCAAGGACTGCTGGACAAAGATGCCTTTGAGAAGCATGTACAAAAATAAACTCACTCCAGAAACAATGGAGCTCAAAAATTTAACGGCAAACATGCAAACATAAGTTGATCCAATAGCAATATTTGTAATTAAAACAGAATTAACTTCAATGCTCTTGAAGTATTTGAATTTGGTCTTATTTATTGATGTATCTGCTGATAAACTTCGATTATCACTTTGACAGGCAGTCCATCAATCTCAAATTCTTTTAATGCTTCACTGCTTTCCTCATGCTTAATGCCCAATATTTTTTTTGCGTTGATTGTTTTTATTATAGTACGCTTGTTCTTTTCTATTAAATCTGACAGCTCCTTAACCGCACTATATTTTAGTATAATATAATCCTTCTTCTTGAGCATAAGGCTTTTTCTCATAAGCTGGATTCTGCGCTCAAATTCCCTTATCAGCGCTTCCTCCTTAAGCTCGGCGCTCAGCTCTTTTGATACATATGCCATTCCTTCTTTAAAGAGTACAGCATCAGGCTTCTCAACTTTGCTCACAATAATGAAATGTTCGGGTGTAATTCTGACAGTGCCCTTCTCAGTATGCATATCATATACCCCTCCTCGATTCATTGCTTCTCTAAGCACTTCTGGATCAGAAGCAACAAGCGCATCTGCAACCACTTTTGCCCTTTCTTTGAATTCAGGGCCTATCTTGGCAAACATTGGCTTTATTTCCGCCTTGATGCCTGTGCTCTGCTTTATTATAAGATGCTTTGCATTTGTAAGCTCTTCGATCATCAAAGAAAATTTCTCTGTTGTATTATATGCGCTCTGGGATTTTACTTCAATAGTCTCATTTGCAACAGGCCATCTTAATGGTATGTTGCTCTTCTCTCTTGCATTGAGAAGCGCAGAAATTGCATCCTTAATAATTTTTATCTCATCTTCAAGTTCTTTGTTTATAAATTTCTTATTTACTTTAGGCCAATCCTCAAGGAATATGCTCTCTTTGCTATTAAACAATTCAAGGTATACAGATTCAGAAACAAATGGTGCAACTATTGATAAAGATATCAGCATTCTGTAGGTTACATAAGAAAGAATATTCAAAATTCTCCTTGCATCTGCTTTGCTTCCATATAATATATGCTTTTTTACAATCTTTAGATAAAATCTGCTATAATCCTCTATGAGAAATTCTTTTAATGCGGCAACTGCCTTATAAAGCTCATAATTAGACATTTTTTCATCAATGTACTGTAGCAATGACTCTGACTTTGACAATATATATTGGTCGGATATATCAAGATTTTTTGCTGAAATTCTTTTATTGTGCGCTGGCTTATAATCAAACATTTCTGAATATTCCTTAATAAGATTTGATATATTATAAATTATTGAGACCGCCTTTACTGCATCATTCAATTCACTCTTGCTGAACAGAAGATCGGCCCATGGAGGAGTATGCCCAGAAGTCCACAATCTAAATGCATCTGCTCCATATGTGGAATATATATCTTCAACAGGCTCATAATTGCCTAGGCTTTTGTGCATCTCTTTTCCATGCTCATCAAGCATGAATCCGTTTATGCACAAATTTTTATAAGGTGCCTTTTTATAAGCAAAAACTGCACTCTTCAGCAATGATGAATACCATCCTCTAAATTGATCAGTGCCTTCAAGTATCAGATCAATGGGGAATGATTCATTAAATTGATCTTCATTCATGCTGGCCCTAAATGCGATTGATGAATCAAACCATACATCAAATATATCTTGAATTCTGAAAGCATCAGAGCCACATTTTTCACATGATATTACAGCTTTATCAACATAATTTCTATGTAAATCCTTTATACTTTCAGTATATGCCTTATTCTTTGAGCGCCCCTTCAATTCTGAGAATGATCCTATAATATTATAATGCCTGCATTTTGAATTTGAACATTTCCATATTGGAAGAGGCACCCCCCAATAGCGCTGTCTCGAAACACACCAATCAGGAGAGGTTTGAATTACAGTACTAAGCCGTTCCTCCGCTTCTTTTGGATAGAATTTGATCTTATGCAGCTCATTCATCAGCTTCCTTTTTATCTTTTGAACATTGAAGAACCACTGCTCTGTTGCAATAAATATTATCTTGTTATTGCATCTCCAGCAGTGCGGATAGCTATGAGTTATATTGCCTTTTGCAAGCACTGTATTGAGCATTTCAAGATCATTTAATACATTCTTGTTGGCATCATCGGGAACTTTCAAGCCTTTATATGCTCCTGCATGCTCATCATATGCACCATCAGCGCCTATTGGAGAGAATATAGGAAGCTTGTTTGCAATGCCAAGCTTGTAATCTTCTGGACCATGCCCAGGTGCAATATGAACGAGCCCGGTTCCATCATCCATTGTAACAAACTCCTTTGATAATATTACTTTATGATATCTGCGCATCTCTTTCTGCTCTGGAACCTTCTCTTCAAGCGGACTGACATAATATATATCAGCAAGCTCGCTTCCATAAAATTCTGCTTTGACTATTAAGCTTTTATCAATTGCGGCAACAACCTTGTCAAACCTTGCTTTTGCAATAATATAATTTTCATCGTTGGAAAATGCAAGCACATACCTCTCTTCAGGATTTACTGCTATTGCAACATTTGAAACAATAGTCCATGGTGTTGTTGTCCATATTATTAAATATGTATTGTTATCAAGTGCCATCTTACCGCTTTTCACTACTTTGAATTTAAGGTATATGGAAGGATCATTTGAGTTGGAATATACAATTTCACTGCTTCCTTGTGAAACTGCAGTCTGGCAGTGCGGGCAGAAAGGCATTGTCTTCCTGCCTTCATAAACATAGCCGTTGTCAAATATTTTCTTAAATATATTCCATTCAACATCCATATAGTCCATATTTGATGGAAGGTATGGATTGGAAAGATCAAGAGATATGCCAAAGCGCTCATAATCCTTGTCTGTAGAGCCTTTATAGGATTGAACAAATTCCTTACATTTGTTTATAAATTCTTCAATTCCAATAGTAGCTTCTATATCTTTTTTTGATTTTACTTGAAGCAGCGCCTCTACCTTGTTTTCAATAGGCAATCCATGTACATCGTAGCCTGCTCTGTCATATACATTGTAACCTTTATACCTTTTATATCTAAGATACATATCTTTTATAGATTTGACCCATACTGCTCCTGGATGTGGATTACCGGTTATAAAAGGCGGCCCATCAAGGAAATAAAATTTCTTGTTTCCTTTGAGCTTTTGGCGCACTTTATTATTAATATCATTCTTCTTCCAATATTCGATTATCTTAACCTCTTTTTCATTTAAATTTAGCAATTAAACACCCTTAACAAGTAAAATTGTTATAATTATCAAATATTTTATTAATTAAAATATGAAATATAATAAAATATAATAATAAAAAAAATAAAAATAAAATATTTATAATATGAAATATAATATATAAACAAAATATTTAAATAGTTATAGAAAAGGATTTTATGAAATATATAAAAAAAGTAGAAGCAGAAACAAAAAAAGAGATGAAAAAAAATGTTCGTTGGTATATAAATAAGAATGTTTTGTTTATTTCTTTATCTGCATTCTTTGCAGATCTTGGTTATCAGACAGTTGTTGGCCTATTTCCTATTTTACTTGTTTTAATTTTGGGTGCTTCTGCAGAACTCTTAGGCATTGCAAGCGCTTTTGCTTATGGTGGTGGTGCGGCCATCAGCTATTTAGGTGGTATATTAGGGGACAGATATGGCAATAAGAAAATTGCAATATTAGGTAATAGCTTTATACCAGTCTTATCATTCATTGCTCTTGCATATAATCCTATTATTGCAATAATGTTGTTTACTGGAGGATGGTGGGCAAGAAATTTTAGAACACCATCGAGAAGAGCATTGCAGAGCAAATCTGTATCAAAAGAGAACAAAACTAGGGCATTTGGAGTGCTACACCTGTTTGATATTGGGGGTGGGATGCTTTCAATAGCAATTCTCATAATACTTCTCGCCTTTAATATTAGTTTGAAAATTATAGTCATTTTAACTATTATACCATTGGTGCTCTCAACCGCAAGTCTTTTTTTAGTTCATGATGTTGAACATGATAAGAACTATAAGAACTATAATAATTATAATAAACTTGCAGAAAATGATGCAAACTTTAATAACAGTTCTTCAAGGAATGTTTTCAAAGGTGTCATAATTGCAACTGCTTTATATGGATTTAGCAGCTACAGCTTTGCGTTTCCTATTTTGACAATAGCAGAAAGATCAAATGACTTATTTGGTATTGCATCTTACGGAATTTTCATGGGTGTATCTGCTATTGTTGGCTATTATATAGGAACAAAACATTCAAATCCTGTAAAGATATTGGCACTTTTGGGATATCTTGTTTCATCTATTGGTGCATTCCTGTTAGGATATAGTTATATGACAAATGCTAGCACAATTATAATGTATATTATAGTTGCACTGCTTGGATTTGGAATGGGTGTTATAGAAACAATAGAACCTGCTCTTAT
This sequence comes from Microcaldota archaeon, assembly GCA_021806095.1. GTDB lineage: Archaea > Micrarchaeota > Micrarchaeia > Micrarchaeales > Micrarchaeaceae > JAJZYD01. The sequence continues at coordinate 5,637 of JAJZYD010000024.1, read as the reverse complement.
AGCACTGGTATCAAAAAGCAATAAGGAAGGAAGAAGTATGGGTGCATTAAGTGCATCTAGAAGTGTAGGTATTTTCACTGCAAATCTTATTATGGGATTTCTTTATGTTCTAAATCCTTTTGATTCATATCTTTATGCAGCAATAGTTGCACTCTGTGCTTCAATGATAATGCTATTTTTAGGGAAAAAATTTAAATATTATTAATTAATTTAAAATTTTTTAAATTTCTTTTTGCTTGATGGCAAACCTGCTTTCTTGAGCAGTTCAGTATAAGATAATATTCCATATTTATCTAATTTATGTTTGAAAATAGCAATTATAAGGGAATTTAAATGTAATTCTTTATCGTAGTACGCTTCACGGGATGTTGGTGGTCTTCCATTTTTTTTATAGAATTCTTTTAATTTTTTTATGGCACCACTTATTTCATTATTTACCATTTCAGGTTTATCCCATATTAAAATTTTTTGTTTTTTGTATGAAGGTAAACCTATATTATTAAGAAAATTGTTATAGCTAGAAATATTATATTTTTGTTTTAGCTTCCCTTCTTTTATAGCATGCATGAATTCATTTGGCAATAGGTTATATGCTTCGCTTATTTTTGGTGACCTTTGATACTTTTCATAGAATTTATTTAATTTTTCTGCTACTAAATTTATCAGTCTTTCTTTTTCTGAATCACTCATATCTAATTTTTCTTTATTTGTTGGCAAATTTGCTTTTTTAAGAAGATCATTGTAATTATAGATTCCTAAATTAATTATTCTTTCATTTTTTTTAATAATATATGCTATTAATCTATCAAGACCTAATTTTCTCCCTGCCTCTAACACGGTTGGTACCCTTCCATACTTTTCATAGAATTCTTTTAATTTTTCTGTTGCATTATCTATTTCATTTTTTACTTTTTTAGTGTTATTCCATCTTAAATAGTTCCGTTCATGTTTAGGCAAACCCGCATATGCAAGAAGTTCAGAATAGTTAAAAATTTTATTTTCATTTAATTTTAAATAATATGTATAAATAGCTCTTATGGTATTACCTAAACCTAATTCTTGACGCGCTTCTTTTGTTGATGGTGACCTTCCATTTTTTTCATAGAATTCTTTTAATTTTTCTACAGCGATATTTATTTTTTCTTCCACTAAATTAGGATTTTCCCATTTTGAACTATAAACAGTTGGAGTTGGGTCTTTTCTCCTTATGGACTCTATTATTGCACTTTCTATTTCATTGTTATTGCTATTATTACTGCTACTATTTTCATTGCGCTTTCCTTTATATTCTTTATCTCCATATGACATAATAAACACACCAGTTTATTTTTTTTTAACTATAAAATAATTTAAAAATACAATTTTATCTATTTTTTAGATATATATAACTTACTTTTATGGAATTTTGTAATAATATAATATAATTTGAAACTTCTTTTACTTTATTATACATTCCCTGTATTATTCTTTATATTATATTATTATATTTATAATTATCACTTTTTAATTTTTGGCGAAGAATAAGCTAAGGCAATGCTTGCAATAATATTTGTTATTAAAATAACCATGAATACCAAATAAAATATTTCATTATAATAAAAGCCGCCCAATGCAAAAAGAATTGTTGAAAGAACCGCCGCTGTTGTGCCTCTCGGTAATAGAGAAAATGCTATAGGCCTATATTCCTTTTCATCTTTTCTGAAAAATATTAAAACTTCTATATATCTTATCAATATTAATATAAGTGTTATAAAAATAGCATATTCGAAATATTGCAATGAGAGCACTGCAATCATCCCTATAAACACGAAGAAGAAAGTCCTCAAAAGGAATTCAATATCTTTTTGTGTTATATTAATTTCAGTTTCATTTATTTGTGAAGGTATTTTTAATAATTTGCCTATTGATTTATGGTTTCCAACAATCAATCCAAAAATAAATACCGCTACTATCGCCGCTCCGTTAAATACACTTGTAATTCCATAAAGGAGCAGGGCAATTGCCAATATTGCAAGATATTCCTTTGTACTTTTAAAAATATTTAAAAAGAATAGCCATGCAAACCCAAATACCAAACCAAAGAAGACGCCAATGCTTAAAAAGTCAACTATATATGTGCTTAATATATTCAAATTCAATGCATTATTATTAATTAATAAAAGCAATATAGAGAATATAATTATTGAAACAACTGAATTTGTTGTCGATTCCATTATAAATATATCGTAAGTCGCAAATGGTATTCTTATTCTTTTTATAATATCTATTACAATTATTGTTGTTGTTTCTCCAACTATTGTTCCTAAAAGTGCTCCATAAATAAATGGCCATCCAAATATAAGATTCATAATCCATGCCAACAAAGCCGCAGACAAAAGAATATCTAAAAGGCCAAAGATTACACCTTCCATGCTTTTTGTATATTTTCCTTTTGGGTGTATTTCTTTACTTCCCCCAAGCAATATCACAACTAAGGCAATGCTTCCAAAAAGAGGTGCAAGTGAAGTTAATATTAAAGTATAAGAAATTGGTAATATGTGACCTATAGGGACTAGGATTAATCCTAAAATCATAAGTATTAAAATTTCAGGTATTTTTGATAATTTAAATATTGCCTTGCTTATGTAGCCTAATACCATAATTATTGCTATTATTATAAGCAATGAATTTGTATTCAAGATAAAAGCAAACATCAAATCAATTAATATATTAAATAATAATTTAATAATCTTATTATTAATAATTATATAATAAAAATTATATGAAAGTATATTTTTTATTCTTAAAAAAAGATTAATTTAAAAATAATTTAGAAAAAGAAAATTAAAAAAATAAAAAAGAAAAAAGGAAGATAAAATCTTCCTTCTATTCAATTCTTATTATATTTTGCTCTTTATTTCTTGCCTTTTTTTGTGTAATAATAGTATGCAACGGCTATTATAATAATTATTATAACAACGCCGACTATTATTAATCCTGTATTACTACTGCTGCTTGGCGGTGTTGTAGTAGTTGTTACATTTGTAACATTTGTTGTTGGTGTTGTTGGTGGTGTTGTAGTCGTTACATTTGTTGTTGTAGGTGTTACTGGTGCTGATTCAAGAATTCCTATTATTGGATCTTTTGGTATTGCAAATGATATTGTACATGCACTTACATTTACTGCAAATGGTGTTATTTTTGACCATGTTGAATTCTTATACATATATGGCGCAATTAAACTTTTGTTTATATTGCATGGATAGTGTTGTGTTACATTGATTGATACATTTGCAATTGTATTTACACTAATATTTTCTGCACTTACTAATGTATAATTAGTTGGAACTTTTGGTGCTGATATTGACATATTTATTATTTTTACTAATGTTAATGAAGGTGTTGTTGAAGATGTTGATACATTTACTATTGTATGCATATTTGTAAAGTTTATGAAAAGTGGTAATTTATTAGATACATTGACACTAATTGATGTTGTAGTATTTATTGCTGGTATTGTTACATGTGTTATATTAACCGAAGGTTTTGTTATATTTGTAATATTTGTTGAAGGTGGCGGTGTTGTTATTGGTGGTATTGATGGTGGTACTCCTCCGCCATTTGATGCTGGTGGATAATTTATTGTATAAGTACCTACTGAATTTGAAATTTGTGGAATAGAAGAACTATCTTCTACAGAAACCATATACTTAAATGTAGAACCCCCCAAGTTGAATGGTACTAGCATTGTTGATGAAGTTGCACCGCTGATTGCAGTTGCAGTTCCGTTTGTTTCATTATACCATTGATATGAAAATGGAGATGTTCCTCCTGAAGTAACTGCAGTAAGAGTTTCATTTTGTCCTAGTATATATGTTCCTGTTTGTGGACTTATTGATACACTATATGTTGAATAAACAACAAAAGGCAATGAATATATTGAGTTTGTTACTGCATTTGTTGTGGCGCTGTCTGTCACTATTACATTTGCAACAAAATTACCAGGAGCACTTGTTGTCCAAGTAAATGAATTTGAAGTTTGTGAGTTTGATGTAATAATATTCATAGTATTTGTTGATGAGGATATAATAAAGTTATATGTATAAAGTGGAGTTCCTCCACTTACAAATGTATTAAATGTTATAGGTTGACCTTCATCTAATTTATTTGCAGATATTGTTGGTTGTGTTGGAGTGCCAAGCGCTGGATTGACTGTGTAAGTTCCTGTTGAAGACTGCGCTGATGCTTTTGTTGTTGCACTGTCTGTTGCAACAACATAATACTTGAATGTTCCAGTTGCGGAAGATGCAACAGAATATGTTGAAGATGTCGCGCCGCTGATTGCAGATGAAGTTCCAGTTGTATCATTGTACCATTGATAAGAGTAAGATGGAGTTCCTCCTGATGCAGTTGCAGTCAAGGTTATAGTTTGACCTGAATCATAGGTTGCAGAGGTTGGTGAAATTGAAACTGACAAAGCTGGATTGACAGTGTAAGTTCCAGTTGAAGACTGCGCTGAAGTTGGAGTTGTGGCGCTGTCTGTTGCAACAACATAATACTTGAATGTTCCAGTTGCAGAAGATACAACAGAATATGTTGAATAAGTTGCACCACTGATTGCAACTCCGCTTCCTGAAGAATCATTGTACCATTGATAAGAGTAAGATGGAGTTCCTCCTGATGCGGTTGCAGTTAGAGTTATTGTTTGACCACTATCATAGGTTGCAGATGCTGGAGAGATTGAAACTGACAAAGGAGGATTGACAATAATTTGTGGAGTTGTGGCAGAGTATGATTCAGGAGTTGTGGCGCTGTCTGTTACAGTAACTGTAAATTCACAACTTGATGTTGTGCCACTTGGAGTATAAGTAAATGAACTTACACTCCCAGGACTGCTGAATCCAGGGCATGATGTTCCCGATGCAACTGACCAAGAATAGGTATAAGGACTTGTTCCTGTCGTTGGTTGCGTCACTGATATTGTTAATGACTGACCTTGATCAAGAGTTGTTGTTGAAGTTGGAGATGAAATAGAAGTTGAAGCAAGAGCTGGATTGACTGTGTAAGTTCCTGTTGAAGACTGCGCTGAGGCTTTTGTTGTTGCACTGTCTGTTGCAACAACATAATACTTAAATGTTCCAGTTGCAGAAGATGCAACAGAATATGTTGTGGAAGTCGCGCCGCTGATTGCAGATGAAGTTCCAGTTGTATCATTGTACCATTGATAAGAGTAAGATGGAGTTCCTCCTGATGCAGTTGCAGTCAAGGTTATAGTTTGACCTGAATCATAGGTTGCAGAGGTTGGTGAAATTGAAACTGACAAAGCTGGATTGACAGTGTAAGTTCCAGTTGAAGACTGCGCTGAAGTTGGAGTTGTGGCGCTGTCTGTTGCAACAACATAATACTTGAATGTTCCAGTTGCAGAAGATACAACAGAATATGTTGAATAAGTTGCACCACTGATTGCAACTCCGCTTCCTGAAGAATCATTGTACCATTGATAAGAGTAAGATGGAGTTCCTCCTGATGCGGTTGCAGTTAGAGTTATTGTTTGACCACTATCATAGGTTGCAGATGCTGGAGAGATTGAAACTGACAAAGGAGGATTGACAATAATTTGTGGAGTTGTGGCAGAGTATGATTCAGGAGTTGTGGCGC
>JAJZYD010000003.1 GCA_021806095.1 Microcaldota archaeon | reverse complement strand
AGCATTATGAATGTCCAGTGAAGCTCTATCTTTATATGAAATATATCTAAAATTGAAGTATTACTTTTCACAAAACCATCTTTAATACATTATTTATTTAACAATATTTATAAATGCACTTTTTAAATAATGCACATATGGTATAACAATTATATTATACTAGAAAAATGAAAAGTAACTATTCTATATTATAAGAATATAAATTTTATATTTTAATCTTGCTTTGGTTTTATAATATATCCCTCTATTCGCTTATTAAAATTAGATAAATTAGTTAGATTTTTGGTCTTTCCAAAAAAATCTCCAAAAATACTAGAATAAATAATAGAGGATATTGCTTTATCAATTCTGCAATTCAAATCAGCTCTTATTCCTAATGTTTTATTTGCTTTTTTTAATGAATCATAACTAAAGAATTCTGATTTTAAAACTATTTTATCAGGTATTATTAATGTTCTTCCTGAAATTTCTGAAAACTTTTCCAGAAAATCTATTATAATATCTATATCTATACATCTTTTATAATCATTATTCAAATAAATATCTGAATTTAAGATAAAACCTTTATCACTTTCTATTAAAGACAATCTGCCAAATATTTTTTTATCCTCATCGTCTTTTGCTATGTATATTATAAAATTATTAATATCTACAGCATATGCAATTGCACCAAACGAATTTTCTCCATTAATTATGTTTAAACATGTTTTATTATAAACTCCAGAATTTAATTTATTTATTATATCTGTTTCGTTGTAAAATATTATGTTCTCTTTTTTATTTTTAAAAATATTTTTATCCCCCACATTAAATTTGATTGGAGCAGAAATTTTGTAATATAATTTCAAATTATTTATTGCATCTATATTTGTACCTCTCTGTTTCATATTTTCAATTATATCTTTGCTTTCTTCAAATCCCATAATATAATCTATTGCTGCAGCATTGCCACCTTGATAGTATTTTATTATTAATTCACGCAGAATCTGCCTATTATATTTTATATTTGATATTGTTTTATTATCAAATATTAGTTCATTGTATAATGAACCATTGATGTAACCTTCGATTACATTTATAAATTCTTTTGACAACTTATCTGTAAATATTTTACTTTCATCTATTCCTGTCAGTTTGGATAATATTAATTTATTGATATTTAAATCAGTTATAATTCTTTTAATTGTTGTGTTTTCAATGTTGATTTCAGCTAGATCGTTGTATCTTTTAAAATCCCTTAGAAATTTTTTTTCATATTTAGGATTTGAATTTATCTTTTTTCCTTTCTTTTTAACATTTTCAACATAAACTGCATATATATTATCTATATTGATTTTTATATCACTATTATTGAAATTTAATTTAATTGTCAAATACTGTGAAATTAGGTTTTTCAATTCATTTAATACATTATCATTAATAAAAATAGAGCCAAGTGCATTTATATGTTCTTTGATATATTTAGAAGCATTTGGAGCATATTCGGACATTTTGTCAATTAGATTATTTAATGATAACTCTTTAATTTTATTATTAGTCTTATATGTAATGATTGCTGCATTTAAATTTTCAATTAATTTATTGACACTTTCATCATCAATTACACTCTCCTTTGATAATCTAAATAACAAACTCAATTTATTTAATAAATCGATTCTATCTTTAACAGTTATATTTTTATCTTTGTGTAATTTTATATATTCAAATGCTTTGCTTTCTTTAATCTTCTTAATATCTAAAAAGAGAATATTTTTCTCAAAAATCAACAAATTTTGCCTATTTCCTTCCAAAATTAAGTAATCTATTTCCTTATAATCGCCTTGTTTTATATAACCAATATTCATCATTACTTTAGCTATTACTATAATACTCCCTACTACTTCACTGATATCATCGAATTTTTTTCCTAATTCTTCCTGTTTTTTTATTATATATTTTAATATATCTTCTTCATCCTTGTCAAAATTAATGCTTATAGAATTAAAAAATTTTTTCATGCCAAAGGGACTGCTAGTTTTATTTAAATATTTTATAAATTTAATAAAACTATTACCACAATAATGAAACATGCATGCTACTTTTAAAATATTTTCATCACTTATATCAATAATATCATTGTCAAACAAATATTTTATTGCTTCTATTGTTTTAATTTCTAATAAAAATTTTATATTAGGTGTTTGAAATTTAGAAGCACTAAGATAATCAATAGCAGTTTGGTAATAGCTATCTGAATTTAAAATATTAATTGAATTTAGAATAATAGTTGATGCATCTTCTGGTGCAATTTTATTAAGATTTCCTATAATTGCATCAAAATCATTGTTAAATAGAAGTTTTATCTTTTTTAACTTATTAGGATCTTCTATAATTGATTTGTAAACATTAAAATTATCTGCATTATCACTTTCATTTTTAATTATTTTAAATATATTAATATATCTTGAAAATTCAACATTATTAAAATCATATAATATATTTAGAAATTTATTATTTATATTCTTGCTTATTTCTATTAAATTCTTAATATAATTATGAGTTGGTGATTCAAAATCAGAAATTGAATTGATAAGTATTGGAACTTTGCCAGTGTCTTTTAACATTAATATAAGATTATTAATTAAATGTATGGCATCTTCTCTTGAATATTTTAATTTGTCTGCATCGTTTATTAGTTCATTGAATGTATGAAAGTTTTTATCTTTTGATAGATTATTTAAATCTACAAAACCATTACGTTCTGAGTATGAATTGATAATGGATTCTCTAGGTGTTCTATTAATACTGACCATTTACACACTTATTAATCATAGATTTCTTTTCGATAAGAAGTCATAAGTTTATTCAGATATTTATTATTTGTGCTTTAGATTCTGTGTTGTTTAATTACCAATATAACTACAGATTAAAGAATAAAATATAAGACTGCTATGCTGCTCTTGAAATACTGTCAGTTCATGCTTACTACCGCAGATATCCGCATCATGCCCCTATGCTAGGGCACCTTATACCTTATGTAGCGCAGGAATACCACCGCTAGACAGAACTCAAAGAGGTATGATAAATACCTTCGCCACATCGTGAAAATGCCAGGTGTATAGGGCAAGGCCGTAAAAGATGAGGAACATTATGGTGGGCGTTATCATGCCCACGATGATCTGCGACAGTGGCGACACGAACTTGTGGTAGTGCTGGAAGTCAAAGTCTCGGTGGTACTTCTTGTCCACCCTGTTCATGGTTATTTTATCGCTGAAAGTGCTTTTATGGTTTGAGGTGGTTATAAGGTTAAAGTATGATGTATGTATAAACTCCCCACCCTAATATAATTATCGCAAAAATATTGTAAAGAATGGAAAGAATGTATATGCCTAAACTACATCTTTGTAAAAACCTTGTGAATATGCTTAAATCCAGCCATTATTTAAGGCAATCGCAAACAATATCACAGCAACAATACCAATTATCGCAATAATTAGTTTTTGTTCACTACTCAGTGAGGACAGATCAATTAGCGCGTTTTTGTTTCCATTGCTCATTTTATTCATCTTTAATATTGTGAATGTTCAGATATATATACCTTTCGGTTTTAATGCCTTTGTTGATAAAGTAGTATTTAAGCTTTTAACACGAGAGGACTTTGCTCATAAAGTCAATTATGCTCCTAAAGTCTGAATGTTGCTCCTAAAGTAGTCAAATTCAAGGACTAAAGGAGCGAAGCCGCACGTGAGGGCGTTGTTTATAAAATGCCTTTTGTTTATAAATTCCTCTCTTTGTTTATAAATTCTATGGATAGTCTGAATCAATCAATATTTTCTGTGCTTTAGCTATATCTGTAAGTTTAAGCGTTCCAGTAGTGTTATTATAGTCCAAATAGTCAAAAACACTTATATCCTTCAAAAAGAAGTCAAGTTTAAGGTTATAATCCTCAATTACCATTTTAGCACCTGTTCCCTTTGAACTTTGGAGATATGTATTTACTTCTCGTGTTAAGTTTGTCTTGTCTGATGGTGGAAGTAATCTATATGTCATAATTGAATCATATACTACATCAAACTCAGTATCGTGCTTTGTGTGGATTACAAAGAAGCTAAACTCATCATACAACATAGTGTTATCTTGCAGTGCCAGCAATAATCTGAGGATAAACAAGAATGGGCGTATCTCATACCACTTATATTCAACAAGGATATCTTCATATATTGCTTTCATACCAGCCATATTCACAGTAGAAAATTTGTCTCCTAAGTCTGTTAGCCTTATCTTTGTCTGCTCTTCTGTTATAAATCCCAATTTCTCCAAATAGTTCTTTTGTTGTCTTACAAATAGGTCTCTTGCTGATAGTTTAAGGCTCTTTCTCTTGAATGTTATGCCAGCATAGGTTTGTATGTCCTTGCAAATTTGCTCTCCAGTGGTGTTTGAAGGTATATCAAGATAGCCAGTAGTTCCGTATTGTTTATGACTCTTGATAAATACCAGTATCTTTTGAAGCTTGCTTAGGTAATCATCCGTTATCGCTGTCTGATTAGGTAGAAAATACCAGCCCCTCCAAATAGAGTTCTTTTCAAACTTGTCACTTTCTGGTATGTCAATCCAGCTTTTAATTACATCTTTTAGAGTGTTATAAGACTGCACTGAATTGATAGTTCCAGTAGTGTTTATTGAGATGCGTCTTTTGAAGTACTTTTTGGTCTCGTTTTTGTAGTTCTTTATGTATTCAGTACCTATTGGAAAACAGCGGTCAGATTTCCAAAGGACATCATAGGCAAAAAGGCAAGTTTGAACATCCACATCAGAATCTATTCCTTCAAATACAAGACTTGCTTCTATATTGTTGGTAAGTGCATCCTTACTTAGATTTGATGAGCCTATTACTATGACCCATTTGTCAGTAAGTTTGAACATCCAAATCTTAGGGTGATATACACCTTTTCTTGACAGATACACTTTCATCTCTGCCCCTTGACCTAAAAGATAGTCCAAAGCGGAACTATCAGTTAGATTAAAGTCCTCTCCGAATATAAGTTTGAGTTTGCCTCCTCTGTTCTTGAAGGCTTGGAGGTCGCTACTTATGGCATCTACACCTGACTTCCTGATAAAAGCTATGGCAAGTCTTATCTCTGTGCTATGTTTGATAAGGTTTGATACTACATCCTTTAGCTTGACTTTATCGTTCTCCACTAATTGCATGTTAGTAAAAAGCAGTTAATTTATTTAAACCTTTCTTATGTTAATTTTTTCTGTTTCTCTATCTCATGCAAGTGTTTTCTTGCTATATCGACATAGCCCTTATTGCTGTCGCATCCAATAAAGTTCCTTCCTAATTCCTTACAAGCTATTGCAGTTGTGCCACTTCCCATAAAGCAGTCCAAAACCAAATCTTCTTTATTACTGCTTGCATTGACTATCCTCTCTATCAATTCCAAAGGCTTTGTTGTTGCGTGTGGTAGTTTAGGCGTTTTACCATTAACTTTATTTTTTAGTCTTTCGCTTGTTATGTGCCATACCTCACCACATAATCTACCTTTAGGATTAGGATACCATCGTTCTCCATTCTTTAGTATGCCTTTTACCTTTGCGTGCTTGATTCTGTCCTCTGATTCATAAGGCACTCTTATCTTATCAGCATTAAAGATATGTTCCTTGCTTTTTGTAAAGAATAGAATTGTCTCTTGACCATTAGTGTATCTCTTTTTAGTAGCCGAAAAGCCATCTCTTTTATCCCACGTTATCCAATTCTGAAAGACAAGACCTTTACCTATCAAATATTGCAGTATGTAAGCAGAATTGAATGGTGTGTTGAATACATAGAAGCTTCCAGTATCCTTTAGCTTTGGTATTACAGCATCTATCCACTTGTAAGTAAAATTAAAAAACGCATCCTGAGATGCAAATTTGTCCCACTTACCTTTATTCATATTATAAGGTGGGTCTATTACGACCAAATCAATTATTCCATTATCAATCTTTTCTAAAAATTCAAAGCAGTCCATATTGTAAATCTTGTTTAGTTTTAACATTATTATCACTATTCATATACAAAAGATACAAGCTTGTTCTGCGTGGCAAGCTTCTTGTCTATAACTGACTTGTATGCTTTTGATAACTCATAGCCTACATAATGCCTATTCAATTCTTTTGCCACTTTCAATGTAGTGCCAGAGCCTACGAATGGGTCTAATACTACATCCCCCTCAAAACTGAATAGCCTTACGCACCTTCTAACTATCTCCTCTGGCATAATCGCACAATGCTTTCCAAAGGCAAGGTCTGCCTTGTTGGGTATGGCAATATCCCATACTTGTTTGGTATATTCTACCCATTCGCTTTCAGTCAGTTTGCTTGCTTCTTTTATTTTTTCTGATACATTGTTTAGTGGCTTACCTTCCTTCACATATATAGTTATAAATTCTATTGTGTTTTGTGCATAGAAATTTCTCGGATACGGATAAGACCCAAACATAAGCTTCTTTGTTGGGTTCTTTCTATTCCAAATAAACAAGTCAAACAGATATAACTTTTTGTTGTTTTGCAAAATTGAGGTCTCTATGCTTGCATTTATGTCAAAGATGTGTCTATTGTGATGCGTATTCATTTTATCTTTCAGTATGGGCATTAATGGGACATTTATTGCCAGCTTGCCGTTTGGTGTGAGAACTCTCTCGCACTCTTTCCATACATTAGATAGTTCCTTTATGTAGTCATTATAATTGTCAATATCCCCAATCTGTCCATTTGTCTTGCTTGCTATTTTCTTGTTTTGATAGCCATCCTTAGCATAATCCTTTATGTTGAAGTAAGGTGGCGACGTAATGATTAGATGCACAGAGTTGTCAGGTATCTCTGACATATTTCTTGCATCTTTATAATATACATTGTTATACCAATTATCCATACAAAGCACCAAAAATATGCACAGCAGCAGCTAACAAATAAGTTCTTAATTTACTACTCACACCTAGAAACAATCGGCCTATTTGTATAGCGTTAGCCATGCATTTTTAATAGTATTATTAAAGTATAATCTTATATACTTTACTATAATATACTTTTTATCCATTTGAACACCTCACTTCTTTAGGCTTAACCACCAATACACCGCTCTTCCTTCTTTCTTGCTTTCCACTTTCTTATATTTTTCTAAACCTATAAGATACTTCTTTGCGGTTATCCTTGATATATCTAACTGCTTTGCTATCCTTTCTGTAGGCAGTGGTTTTCCTGCAGAATAGAGTATTGACATAATCTTCCTTTCTAATGAACTATATTCTTCCATTATAATACACTTATTTCAAGTTTGGATTTTTCATTAGATTCTGGAGGGAATTTAATAAATTTAAATTTGATCTGATTTTCAGCAGTTATTCCTGCTTCCTCTGCAATTTCCTTAGGTATCCTTAATATAAATTGCCTTCCATCCCATGTGAGTTTTACTGTTTCTTCTACTATATAAGGCATTGATACTATCGCCTTCTTGACGTCCTCTGGCAACTTCGTATATTTTATCCTCATTTGCATACGCCCGATTTGCTGCTGGCGTATATTCATCTTCTTACGTGACATCTTATCAGATAGATATACTTTGAAAAAGTATTTAAAGCTTACTATATTACCATAATATCATTTGATAAAGTATACCTTTTTTATGTATATACATAATGTAATATGAAATAATATATATAAGCAGCGACTACATGAACAACAAACAAATGAAGGGTCTGAACATTGTTAAAACCCGTTTTGTTTATAAATTCCGTTACGTGTTTATAAAATTATAAAATTAAAAAACAACTTCCTATTGTAGAATTTTTAGATTGAACTTTGATAACGCTTTCAAAATCTTCTTTGCTTCGTTTATTTTATTTAATTTTATTAGAATTATGGCAGCATAATAAAAAGCATTCTCTTTGAATATGTTGCTGGATATAATCTTGGATGCATTATCCAAAGCGTTTTCGTAATCTTTTATTTCAATATCAAACAACACCTTGGTGTAATCAGCCATTGGATTTGGAGCGGATGAATCAAACAATGTGAGTGTTGCTTTAACATCCTTGAATCTTTTGAGCTCAAGCTCAGCCATGGCCCGCATGAACAGCATTTCTTGAGTTGGATTCTGCGCATTCTGGACAGCATAAATAACTTTGTAGAAAAGATGCTTCGCTTTTGATTCGTATGCAGATGCTTTTGATTTCAGCTCTGCATTCTCCTCCATAAAATCCTTCCTGTTATAATCAACCTGTTCAAGTATTTTGTCAGATGCATATCTACATAAGCGAGCTTCAGCATAAGCGAATCTTACATCAGTATAGTTTTTAATTGCGTCATATTTTGCTATCGCATCATCATACATTTCGCTTTTCCTTAATTCATATATCTCTGAAATTGTTTTCAACAATGCAGGATCAGACATTATCAATTTTTTTGAAAGCGAGCTGTTTATGCACTTGCAATTAGTGCAGATCCATATGCTATTTGAAATAATATTTTCTGTGCCGCAGTACGCACACTCCTCATGATTATTTATATTAAGTGTATTCAATGTTGAATTGCTAATTAACTTCTTTATTATTTTATTTATATTTTTTAAATCATTCACAATAATCATCGTTTTTTAAGCACAGCAAACATGTGCATATTATCATATGGTTCAAGTGTCAACTTCTCAACAACATCAAATATGTCTGACAAGCTTTGCAAAGATTCTTCAAATATTTTTTCAGGAGGCCTTGAAATATCTATGCTTTGTGATTTTATAATAAAATAGGCAATGCCTCCTTTCTTTAAGAATCTTGAATTGTTTCTTAATATTTCTACCTGGTTCTTTGCAGACACATCTTGATAAATTATATCGCACGTGTTTATGACTTCTGCATATCTATCAGGATGGCTTGCATCCTCAAGGATAGGAAGCATATTATTCCTAATCTCACAGAGTTTAATCAAATCGCGCATGCTCCTTTCAGATATTTCGACTGCATAAATTCTGCCGTCAATGCCAACAATGTCGCTGACGTGGCTTGATGTTGTTCCTGTTGATGCTCCTAAATAAAGCACGTATGATCCTTTCTTTATTGCGAATGTCTTTAGCCCTTTTAAGATAGCTGCTGAAAGCTTGCTCCGATAGGGGTTCCAAAGCCTGTATTCAATACCATTTATATCTACAAGCACTTCGTTATATACTTTTTTGCCCCTTACTAAATTAAGCGTAGCTATTTTGCCATCAATCTTATATACTTCATTAAAAATTTTTTTGGCCTCCATATAAAAAACATCTAAATTTATTTTATATATTTCCTCCGCTTATTATTGCAATACTTTTGCCTTTAAGTTTCTTCTTTAACTTTTTGAATGCGGCAATTGCAGCTACCCCCGCCATCTCTGCAATTAATCCATAATTATTATAGAATTCATTCTGCTCTTTAATCATTTCCTGATCACTTACAGCAACAAACAATCCCTTGTATTGCTTAAGAAGTTCAATGCTCTGCTCTCCAAAAGTTGGATAACCCACAGCTATTGCATCAGCCTTTGTATTGGGTTTTTCATATATTACTTTGCTGCTATTCATGAATGCTTTATAAAGCGGTGCACATCGCTCTGCCTCAACGCCTATTATTTTAGGCATTTTCTTTATAATCTTTGCATCAAACATCTCTTTTTCTGCTTTTAATACCCCACTTAATAATGTTGCATTTCCAACAGGTATAATTATATTGCTTACATCTTCAATCTGCCTTGCAAGTTCATATGCTATTGTACGCTGCCCTTCCATTCTATAACAGTAATCGCCAGCTAGAAATGCATGCTCACGCTCAGCATACTGCTCAGCTATTTTTAAAGCCATATTAAAATCGCCATCAACTTTAGTTATATCTGCATCGTGTGTTTCTCTTATATATTTTACTTTATCCTTGTTAGCATTGTTGCTTATGAATATTTTTGATTTTATTCCATAAAGTTTTGCATAGTATGCTATTGAATAAGCCATATTGCCAGTAGAAGCGCATGCAATTTTGTCATAGCCATACTCAACAGCCTTTGCAACCTCTATTACTGAGCCTCTATCTTTAAATGATCTTGTTGGATTTTCTATCTCCAACTTGAAGTAAAGATTCTTTTCATCTGTTTTTATGAGCTTTGTATTTCCCAATTCATAATGTTTATAATTTGACTTCGGAAGCAGCTCCTCAAAATCCCAGAATGAATGAATTTCATTATTTTTAATCAGCCTATTGTTTATATTTTGTTTATATTTCACAGCTAATAATCCATTACATGAATTGCATATCTGTTTTTTATAATCACTTTTATAATTGATACCACAATTTGAGCAAACAAGCAAATAATCCATATAATCTTACCCTATTATCTTTCATCAATTTATTTATTTTATATTCAAATTATTATATATTTTATTATTATATTACAATCCTTTTATTATATCCTTTATTAGTTTTAGAATTTTGACGGTTATAGTTAACATATATTATAACTAATAACAAAGTATTTTAAATATTTATCTATAATAAATACTTGAAATATATTTATATTTATAAAAAAGTGGTAATATGTTACTGGAAATAATAATAGGGGTCATTATTCTTATCATAGTAGCTGCATTTGTTTTAATATACAACTCCTTAGTAGTATTGAATAATGATGTAAATAAAAATTGGAAAAATATTGATGTTTTACTACAGAAGAGACATGATATGCTTGGCAAACTTATTGATAGTGTAAGCGGCTATATGAAATATGAAAAGGGAGTGATGACAAATATAACAAAGCTCAGAAGCGCATGGGAAACTGTTCCTCAAAATAATATACAGGCAAAGATGGATACTTCTAATCAGATTACTGGTGCTCTGAAAACATTGTTTGCGGTTATGGAAAATTATCCAGACCTTAAAGCAGATAATAATGTAATGCAGCTCCAACAAAGCATAACTGACATAGAAAATCAACTTGCAGATCAGAGAGAATTATACAATAATTCTGTAAATAATTTCAACATTAAAATACAGCAATTCCCATCAGATATAGTTGCTTCATTCATGCACTATAATGCAAAGCAAATGTTTAATGTAGCAGAAGAAGAAAAGCAGGATGTAAAAGTGAGCTTTGATCAATAATTTTTATTTTTTACCTTTTTTTTTCTTTTCCTTTCCTTTGGGAAGTTAAAAATCAAAATGTTATTTATAATAAAAATATAAAGAATTTTACATTTAATATTTTAATAAATAATGTGATTATGTGGAGGAAAAAGATAATATAGGAATGTATAGATTCCATATGTATGATGGAGCATCAAGAGAGCAAAATGAAAAGCCGGATCAATTCATGTTAGATGCACTTGGAAATGCAAAAATCATAGCAGAGCTTGGGTGTGGCAGCGGATTTTATTGTAAATATTTGCAAAATTATGCTGAAAAACTTTATTGCGTAGATTCAAATAAAGAAGCAATTAAAGAATTGAAAAAGAGGATAGATAATGATAATACAATAGTATTAAATGAGGATGCATCGCATACATCAATACCTTCAAATACTGTAGATGCTGTATTGTTTGCTAATTCCTTCCATGACATGAGGGAAAGAGAGAAAGTCTACGAAGAAGCATTAAGGATATTAAAGCATGCAGGCAGTGTCATAATAGTAGACTGGGAGAAAAAAGAAACATCATTTGGCCCTCCAATGAGCATAAGGATGAGCAAAGAGGATTATATTGGATTTTTCAAGGACTTCAAGCTTGAAAAAGAATTTATACCAGGAATAAATCACTACGGGCTGGTATTTAAGCGTAAATAAGTTCATTGACTTTATTATAAAGTTATAGAATATACAAAACAAATAAAAAAAGATAAAAATAATATTAAATAATTATTTATTATATATTTATATCAATATTTAGGTAATAAGATGAGCAAAATTATTGTTACTGCAGCGCTTCCATATGCCTATTCAATACCACATTTAGGTAATACAATAGGTTCATTTCTTCCTGCAGATGTATATTATAAATACTTAAGAATGAATGGCGATGATGCTATTTATATCTGTGGCTCTGACCAACATGGAACACCAATAGAACTTGATGCATTAAAAAAAGGTATTGAACCCGAAAGATTAGCTGATGATATGCATGAAGAGATCAAGAGATTATTTGACAAATTTGAATTTACATTTACAAAATATGGGAAGACCCATACAAAAGAAAATAAGGAAACTGTATATGAAATATTTAATGCACTCTATAAAAATAATTTTATCAAAGAAGTCAAAAGTATACAACCATATTGCAATATTGATAAGCGATTTATTACCGAACGTTTTATAGAAGGAACGTGTCCTTATTGTGGAGGCCATGCAAGGGGCGATCAATGCAATGATTGCAATAAGCTTCTAACAGCTCAAGAGCTTATAAATCCAGTTTGTGTTATATGTGGCAAAAGCGACATTTCATTTATTGAGGAGAAGAATCTTGCTTTTGAGCTTGATAAGTTTGAGCTTGAGCTCAGTGCATTTATCAATAGAGAATCCCCAAACAATTGGACAAAGAACGCAATCAATAAATCATTAAGCTTTATCAATGAGGGCTTGCATCCAAGAGATATAACACGTATGATGAAATGGGGCTTCCCTGTGCCGCTAAAAGGCTATGAAGATTATGTATTTTATGTATGGTTTGATGCCCTTATAAGCTATATAGGAATAACAAAAGAGTGGGATTCCAAAAGATGGAAGGATTATTGGCTTGACAAAAATGTGCGGCTTGTGCAGTTCATGGGCAAGGACAATCTAGAATTCCACACAACGATGTGGCCTGCCATCTTGATGGGCTCAAAAATAGGTTTTGTACTCCCAAAAACAATAAGAGCTTCTGAATTTCTCACATCAAAAGGAGTCAAATTCTCAAAGAGTGAAGGTGTTGGTTTAAACATCAAAACTGCACTTGAAATAGCTGATGCAGATTATTGGAGATTTGTACTTATGTATATTTATCCTGAAACAGCTGATAGTGAATTTTCAATTGAGGGATTTGAAGAGATTGTCAATAAAATAATGAATGATAAAATAGGCAATCTCATCAATAGAATACTTATAATTGCAACAAAAAATACAAATATTATAAGAGAAGTTGATAGCAAACTATATAGAGAAGAAATAGAAAGGCTAGAAGCAGAATATGTGCTTAGATTTGAATCAATAGAGCTCAGAGAAGCGCTTAGAGTTGCAATAGAACTTGCAGAGCTTGGCAATAATATAATGAGCAAGCATCAACCATGGGTACTTGTAAAAGATGCAGCTAATAATCCCGATTCAGATTCAGCAAAAGAATTTTCTAAAATTATTAAAACGGAACTTCTGCTGATATATAAACTTGCAATACTCTTGTACCCTTTTACGCCAAATACCAGTATGAAAATATTATTATATTTTGGAATTGATAAAGAACCAACGCTTGATGCACTTAATGTTGATTCAAACAGTATAAAATTATCAGAAAACATAAAGCCAGAATTAATATTTTCTAAATTAAGAAAAGAGCAGATTGAAGCGCTTGAAAGATTAAAATAAATAATAATTATATTATAATTTTTAACTTTTTTAAAATTTCACTATTTATTTTTTTATTGAGTATAATATTAAATATAAAAATCTGCACAAATATAAAATTATATTTTATTATTTAGATTGACAAATGATAATTAGCCTATTTTTGAGCCTGGCTTTGCATCTGACATTGTTGTAAGCAATATAACCTTATCGTCATCTGATGCCGCTAGGAGCATGCCATTTGATGTCAGTCCTGCCAGCATTTTTGGCTCGAGGTTTGCTACAATTATTATATTGCGGTTAATAAGCTCTTCCTTTGTATAATATTTTTGTATTCCTGCAATAATTATTCTTTTAGCTTCTCCAGCATCTAAAGTGAGCTTGTAGAGCTTCTTTGAATTCTCAACTTCCTCAACATCAATAACCTTAGCAACCCTCAAATCAATCTTTGAGAATTCATCATAGCTTATTCTCTTTATATCATTGTCGATTTCCTCCATCAAACCACTCAATAACTCTTTGCGAAGTTTGCCATATATTTTGCGTCTTTACCGCAATATATGCACTTTCCATTCAATTTACTTTGGTCAAAAGGTATATTTGTAATTTTTGCCCCTGTCTCTTCTTTTATACTATTTTCACATTTTGCATCCCCACACCATGGGGCATGTATAAAGCCTAGCTTGTCTGCAAGCACTTTTTTAAATTCATCATAATTTAAAACAACAGTAATATGTTCATTCAAGAACTGCTCAGCTTTTTTATACAAATTATCATGTATTTCATTTATCAACTCTTTTATTGTATCTGATAAATTATCTATTATTATATTATATTTTTTGATATTATCTCTTCTTACAACAACAACTGAATTGTTCTTTATATCCTTTGGACCTATTTCTATTCTTATTGGAACTCCTTTTAGCTCCCATTCATTGAATTTATATCCTGGTGTATATCCTTTTCTATCATCTAATTTCACTCTGTAATAATTGCTCAATTTTTCTTTCAGTTCTTTTGCTTTTTTGAGTACAATTTCATCATCCTTTCCCATTATTGGAACAATAACAATTTGGATCAAAGCAAGCTTTGGTGGTATCACTAAACCTTTTTCATCACTATGATTTGCAACCATTATGCCAATTACACGTGTTGATATCGCGTATGTATTTTGATAAACATATTTTGTTTGTTCATCTTTGTCAAGGAATTTTATATCAAAACTTTTAGCAAAATTTGTGCCGTCATAGTGGAAAGCAGGCCCTTGTATTGCAAATCTATCAGGCATTAACATTTCAAGGCTATAGCTTGCAACAGCACCTGCAAATTTTTCTTCTTCACTCTTTCTTCCTGCAATATAAGGCAAGGCAAGATAATCTTTTAGAATCTTTTGATAGATGCCAAGAACATTATCACGTTCAGCGCTTGCCTCTTCTTCTGTTGCGAAGGCATCATGGCCTTCATTCCAAAGGAACTCGCGCCCTCGTATAAAAGGCATTGGATGCTTGAATTCCCACCTAACAACATTATTCCACTGGTTGTATCTAAGTGGCAGATCTCTCCAGGATCTGATCCATTTTGAATAGCTCACATACATTATTGTTTCTGATGTCGGCCTCACTGCAAGCCTTTCATCAAGTTTGCTATTCCCACCATGAGTAACCCATGCAACTTCTGTTTTAAAATGTTCGAAATTCTCCTCTTCTTTTTTTAAATACTTTTCTGGTATAAATAATGGAAAATATACATCTTGAATTCCAAGTTTTTTAAACTCTTTATCAGTAGCTTCCTTTATAGTCTCCCAAACAAAATTTGCAGCTGGCCTCAATATATAACATCCAGAAACATCACTGTAATCAATAAATTCTGATTTTGTCAATACTTCCGAATACCATTCTCCAAGATTTGTTTTTTTTGTTGTAATGCCTTTTGTTTCTATCTTTTCAAACATAAAATTCACTCATACCTCTTAATATAAATTATAGATTTTTAGTTTATTATTTAATAATCTTTATTTTTCAATATTATCATGAATATAGATAATTAATATATATAATTATAAATAATATATTGATAATATATAATTCAAATTAGTGTGAATACTATATTTTTTGGTTACGCATTAGGGATTTAAGTATCAAAGAAATATGGCCTGCTTCTCTCATTCTTCTATATGAATACTGGATCCATTGGTCTCCAAAAGGAACATACATTGAAACTTTTTTACTATTTGCAAGCTCTTTTGCATATTCATTCATTATTCCCTTCAGGAAAGCATATGAAACATTTTTCTTGTACTTCTTATTTAATGATTTTGCATATTCAATCATTTTAATGTCATGAGTTGCAACTACAAATCTTCCCATGTTTTCAAACAAATATTTTATCAGCAACTTATAATTATTATTAACTTTTGCTTTGCTGTTGTAACCTATTTTATCATCTACTGCGTAAGCACCTTTAACAATCCTTATTATTGAATTTCTAGGAAGATGGTTTAGATCATTTATACTGCGCTTTAGGTTTGATTGAATACATATGCCAATATTGTTAGTATACTTCAAACCCTTTTTATATAATTTGATTGTTGAATCAACTACATCGTGGTCCTCCATATCTAACCATACAAATACATTCTTAGAATTGGCATATTTAATTAAATATAAGTAGTTCTTTTCAAGGAAAGTATTGTTTATTCTAGCGCCTATCTGTGTCGGCTTGATGGAAATGTCAGCATTTATCCTCTTTTCATAAATTTTGTCTATTAAATCTTTATAGACATTGATTGTTTCTGCTATTTTATTTTCATCAGTTATATCTTCTCCTAAATAATTCAATATGGCAGAAATATTATGTTTGTTTATTGCTTTTGCTTCTTCTAATACATCATCTATATTAGATCCAGCAATCCATCTTCCCGCAATTAATTTTTCTAATATATTATTAATAAAATTCATAGTATCTTTTATTATTATTTATCTATTTATTTTTGATTTATGTTTATCTCTTTCTTCTTTACTTAACTTGTTTGAATGAAACTTTTCAATTATACCTCTAGCTCTAAACTTGAGATTGGGATTAAGATCAAAATCATTATAAATTCCAAAGTGAGAGCTTAATCCTAATACAATAAATATTGTTTCTTTAGCACCAGCTTGTTTAAGTGCTTCATGAGCTACCATTATTGTTATTCCCGTAGTAGTAATATTGTCCAAAACCAAAATGGTCTTGTCTTTTACATTTCCATTAACACTGATGGACTCTTTTGCATTTTCTAAACGCTCTTCTATTTTGTTTATTTTATGTTGTTCTGATACTTCTCTATTACGAAGGAGCAAAGGAGTGTAATTTACATTAATAAACTTTCCAAATTCTTCTGCTAAATATTTGAGATTTGCATTAATCTGATCTTTTTTATGAGAAGGTATAACACAAATATAATCAAATGCAAATTTATCTGGCTCAAACCATTCTTTATAAGTTGTACAAAGTCTTTCAAAAAAATAAGGGATAAATTTATTATCACCATAAAGATGTACAAACATTATTTTTTTGGAGAATTCATCTGATCCTTCTAGTTTACTTTTATAATGACCCAAACTAAATATTGGTATCCAATCACCACATAACTTGCACTTAATACTTCTATACCAGGTATATTCATACCCCTCAGGTATGCTAGTCATAATATTTAACACCTTTATATTATATTCCCCCATCGCTAAAGCGTATGAGATTTGCCACTCACATTATTAATTGTTACAAAAGATTATTAAAGATTCCTTTCATATTATAATGTAAAAAATACATTATAATGTATGATTTTATGCAAAGTAACAATTTATCTGTTGAAAATTTGATAATGTGGTTTAAATTAACTTTAATAAGAAATGGTTTCGGACCAGCAAGAATAATAAAACTTTTAAATTATTATTTTAATGATTTAGAGAAAATCTTTAATCTAAGTAATAGCGATTTATTTCAATCAGGTTTAATGACAAAAGATATGATAAGTAATTTCGAAAAACTAAAAAATGCCAATAATGATAATTTTTATCAGTTGATAGAAGTCTGCAAAATGAATGATATAAATATAATTCCGCTTTTAGATAGCCGTTATCCACAAAAATTAAAAATTATACCAAATCCACCATTGACTCTTTATGTAAAAGGGAATCTTAATTTATTACAACCTAATATGCCTAAAATAGCAATTGTTGGTACTAGGGAACCTTCGATCAAAGCAAAAACAAAAGCATATGAAGAAGCAAAAATTTTAAGCAATAATAATATTACAATTATTAGTGGTGGTGCATTAGGGATAGATACAGCAGCTTATGAAGGTGTGTTGGATTCAGAAAATAAACAAGCCATTATAGTACTTGGAGCAGGTATATTACACCCATATCCACCGGAGAATAAAAATTTATTTGATGAGATTGTAAAAAATAATGGTTTATTAATTAGTGAAAATACTCCCTCTTTCACCGGTACAAAAATATCCTATGTACAAAGAAATAGAATTACTTCAGGGTTGGCGAATTTTCTTTATCTTATTGCCGCTAGTGCTACTGGTGGGGGATTTCAGCAAGCAAAGATTGCATATAATCAGAGAAGGCCTATATTTGTACCCGAGCTAACTGAAAACATTTTACCTAATGATGGAATTAAAAGAGCAATAAATGAATTTGCTGCTAAAGAAATAAAAAGTTCAGAAATTATCCTTCAACAGATTAGCAATCAGCCAGCATTTAAAAAGCATCTTCAAGAACGGCTTTGTTGAAAAAGTCAAATTTTTAATTACATGAAACATTTCAACGCCATTAATTTCTATGATTTATTCAATTATCAATATTGTTGATATTTTTATCCTCTTTTAAGGCAACTCCACATCTAATTTGACTAGATCTTCTAACAATTTCTCGTAATCTGTATATTGTATAGCATGAATGCCAACCTTTGCTGCACCTTCTACATTTTCTTTTAGATTATCAATGAAAACTGCCTCATCTGGCTGCACTTCCAGTCGCTTTAGAGCAATTTCATAAATTTTTTCATCTGGCTTTACAGTCTTAACATAACATGAAGCAACAATTGTTTTTATATTTATTTCTTTTACCAATTTATCAAATAATATTTTTCTGAATTCTTTATATCTGCTATATGACACATTTGTTATTATGCCTATATCATATTTATTTGAAAGTGATTTCATTAGATTTACAACTTCTTCATTGGCTTTTGCATTTTCTCTAAATCCTTCAATCCATCTAAAACTACTTTCTGGTTTATGAAATTTTTTTGTAAATGCTTTACCAACATCTTTTAATAATAGACTTCCAGATTCCATTTTATTAATATAATTGTTTAGAAAATTTGTCAATTCTATTTTATCTATCTTTTCTTTTTTACTCAACCAGTTTATATACATTTTTTCTGAAAAATCAATAATTACGCCACCAACATCAAATATTATAGCTTTTATAACCATACCAGCACCAATATATATTACATTATAATAAAAATTCTTAAAGATGATAGTCTAAATAATATTCTACAGAAATAAAACACACTTTGCTTTCTTGATTTTTTAGATATATAATTATACATTTAATTTATTTGAGAATTTCAACTGGTGAACTACCCCTCCCTTGCGGAAGGGGCTTCTGCCACTTCCGTTTGTTTGGGACTTCTCGCTCGGGAAGTTAAATATAAATATCTGAAAATATAATTATTTTTTTATCATATTTATAAAAATAATATAAAAGTGTTTGAATGAATAAAAATATTAGTGATTTTATCAGAAATATTAAGCAAAATAAATTTGAAGAAACAAAAAAATATATCGATATAATAGAAATAAAGCTAGATATTACATATGCACTTCTTAAAAATCTTAATGATAATGAAAACATTAAAGAGATTAAAAATAAATTAAATAAAATTAATGATGAAATTGTAAAAGAAAAAGAGAAATTAAATAATAGTTCAGAAGACGATCTCGATATAAGTATAGAAATTATAAAAACAGATATACATATTATAAATAATATAAAAAGTATTATTTTAGACAAATGGCAAAAAGAAGTTAGTATGAGAAATGATAGTATTATAGGTCAAAAACCAATACCGCCATCTGAAAAACCAACTTATCCTACATCTAAAATAAAAATATTAGAGCCTTTAACTACTAAACTACCACAGGAACCTAAAAATCAAATACTTTTATATACCAATAACGATGATCAAAATCAGACACCATCCCCTATCAATAAAGATGTCAATAATGAAAAAAATAAGATTATTAATAAATTTAAAAAACTTTTTGGAATATAAACTAATTTTTTGAAATTTGGAATATAGTAAAAACATAATTTAGTATTTAATAATTAAAAACAATAAATTAATATTTGTGTTTTTATTATATATATTAGGAAGGAAAGATGAAACGAAGTATAAGAGGAACACCCTATCCTTCAGATGAAAAAAATATCAACATATATTTTATTTAGAGCTTAGCAAAGAGTATGATAATATATTATTTTTTGAAAGCTTTATTAAGTATATTGTTTAATATTTTTGTAACAAACTAAATTAATAAAAATAAATATATTAGGTGTAGTTATGGTAATTATGCTTGATTCTGTTAAAATAGAAAAGAGTAGTGATATGCAGCTTATTTTAGGCCATGCAGGCTTTATAAAAACGGCAGAGGATTTATATGAAGCTTTAATGAATGCATCTCCCAATATAAAATTTGGAATTGCATTTAACGAAGCAAGCGGAGGTAAGCTGGTAAGGAGCGAAGGCAATGATGATGAGCTCAGAAAACTTGCAGAGAAAAATGCCTTGAAAATAGGTGCTGGTCATACTTTTATAATATTATTTAAGAATGCTTTTCCCATAAATGTATCTAATGCTATAAAAACTGTTGTGGAAGTTTCAGAAATTTTCTGTGCAACTGCAAATAATGTTGAAGTTATAATTGCAAAATCAAATAATAAATCCGCAGTGTTAGGAGTAATTGATGGCGAGGATGTTGTTGATATAGAAAATAATAAGGACAAAGCAATTAGGCGTAATTTTGTAAGAAAGATTGGATACAAACTGAAATAAAAAAATAGGAAGGATTTTATGGATGAATGTATATTTTGCAATATAAAAAAAATTGCAGAGCAGGGAATACTTTATGAAGACAAGCAATGCTACGTTGCTCTAAATCAATATCCTGTAAGACGAGGCCATCTTTTGGTAGTATCAAAGAGGCATTATAAAGATATGACTGATGCACCATCAAAATTATTATCTCATATGGCACCAATTATAAAAAGATTTACTCTTGAAGTGAATAATATTTTTAAGCCAAAAAGCATAAAAGTTATAACAAATATAGGAGATGAAGAGGAGATATTACATTTCCATGTGCATATTCTGCCTTTATATGAAGAGAGGGCAGCAGACCCTCATATCAAAGGATATAAAATGCGCAAGAAAATAAGTGAAGGAGAAAAAGGAGAGCTATTAAAAAAATTTAAAAAGTATGAAAAAAATAAATAAAAAATAAAAAAATAAAATTATCTTTTATGAATTGGCTTACTTGATTTTTCAATGCTCTTTATCTCTTTGTTTTTGAGCTTGTCTAGTTTTGCATTTATTTTCATTAACAGATATATGATTAATATTAGGAATACTACTGATATGACAGCAAAGATAACAAGAATTGCATATACCTCACTAATCTCACCGCTCAGCTCAACAAACATCAAACGCATCGACGTTGATATTGCTGTAAGGCTGTTATTGATTGCGCTTTGATTGAGTGTTGGTGTTATTACTGTAGCAGGCTTTGTTATATTAATGCTTTGAACAAAGCTTCCAGGGACCATATTCTGCATCATTATCTTTGTATCATTGCTCAACGTTGATGCTAGAACAGCGGTAATATAACCATTAACAGCAAAGCCAAGCATAGTGCTATAATTGCTTGAAGATAATTGAGCCTCTTTTGCATAAAAATATGATTCATCTGCAAATTCAGTAGGCCATATTCCATATGTTGCATTTGCAGACAATGCAAAAGTTCTGCTGATTGCATTGCTTGGATTTGCATTTGCATATTGGGCTGCCGATGACATTGTATATGCATAATCTGCCTCAAAAATTGCAAGTGGATAATTCTGCACTGCATAGGCATTCCTTGCGCCAATCATATATGTGCTGTTTCCATAAGGTGCGGCTCTCTCTATTCTTGATTCTGCTATTATTGATAGATTTGCATTGGGCTTTATTGCACTTCCATTCATCGAGCTTGCAAGATTGTACATCTCATTTGCGGCATTGCACCAAGCATATGCGGTTCCGGCTAATTGCAAATTTTCAAGAACTCCATCAGTTGTTAAATCAGTTTGGTTGTAGTTGCCCAAAAGTGTTGCGATTGTTTCCTCACCCCATTGCTGCCTTAATTCACCTCCAATAACAAACTCATAGTTGTTTGTATTGAGCTGTGGAATGGAAAATGAATTGCAGTAGTTATTTATTGATTGAAGCTCTGATAAGCCAGATGATTTTGTAGCATTATAGCTGTTAAAATAATTTGAATCAATAAAATTTAGGAATGCAAGATCAGCTGATAAATATAGATAACCATTTCTTGCAAGCCTGACATTCTGGACCATTGAGCTTCTTAATTGCGAAGTTTCATTGCTGAAGTTTGGATTTGATGCAAGCGCATCTATGCTTTCATTTGTCATGTTGAATGTATAATTGACAAGCTGTGAGAATGCACTGTAGTTGCATGAGCCTGTGCACTGGTATGGTGCGCTTCCTATATTTGTATTGAGCTTTGTGTATAAGCTGAGCTTTGTTGAATCTGCTTTGAGCTCTGCTTTAGTTAAATTCCCAAATGCATACTGATAAGCTTGATTTATATTTGACACTTCTATTATTGGAATATTAAATGCTGATTGGGCAAGATAATACAGCATATCATCACTTGATGCATTTGGCACTAAAACAAATGAGAGATTATATGATTTGGCTGCGCTAATTTTATCAAATGCACCTCCAATCTGACCTATTGCACCGCTGTTTGATATTGTGCCTGTTATAGTAAAATTATGGTTTAATGGTTTGTTGGTTAATGCAGAAATTGCAAGAAGAGTAAATGCCGCCCCTGCGCTTGGGCCTGATACATTGGCATTATCACTTTTTATATAATATGAAAAATTATATTTTGAAAAATTTAAATTCAAATATTTCGCTGCATATTTTGCACCTTCTGTTGCACTTGTTAATGTTGAATTTCCAACTTTATAAGGGCCGCTTATTGAAACAGATCCGTTGCCTTTGCTAACATTCAGCGAAATTATTGTTAATATACCTGTATTATTGCTTATAATTACGGCAGGCGCATATATTGATGATGTATATATCTGTGATGAACTTATTGGCAGAATGACAATTATAAACATTGCTATTATAGCCAAGAAAAGCATTGTTAAATTAAAATTATACTTTGCTTTAAATTTTTTATTTTTGTTTATTTTTTCATCTTTCATTGAATCCCCATTCAAATAAATATGATAATGCAACCAAACCAGAAATAAACCTGAAATATATTATAATATATTTTTTTAATATATTATATAATGTATATATATTATAATTATATAATTTTATTTTGTTGTTATATTTTATTTTTAGAATTATAATAAATTCTCTATGATTCACAAAAATTATCTACCTATTTTTATTGTGCAGGTGAATTGCTTTCTATTGATTCTTTTTTGTGCCTTTTTTTCATAAATAATATTATTGCTATTATAATTATTATAACAACTATCATTATTAAATTATTGTTGGTGCTTGATGTTTTGTTGCTTATACTGTTAGCGCTGGTTATATTTTTTGATTTATTTGTTACTTGTGGCGGTACTGATACATTAGAAATATTTTGTGGTGTTGAAAATGATGGCCCTGTTATATTTGAAATATTTTTCCAGCAGTTGCTTACCTTGCTATTTATAGGAAGGAGTGCAAAATAATGTGTTAATCCTCCATTTGTAATAAAAGGAGTTGCGTACTGCTCAGAATAGTAACCGCTCGCCTTTACAAAAATAGTCCAATTCCCAGTTCCAAGCACAAGCAAATATGCTCCTGATGCTGATGATATATTTGAAGCGTTGCTGTTATAAGCAGAACTTATATTAGCATTTGGAACTGGCAGGCATGTTGATGCTGAAATTATATTACCATTTAAAACCCAACCAAGCCCCGCTGAAAAAGCAAATGGAATATACAAAAATAATAGAAATGCTGCCATTAGAATTTTTACCGCATGCTCTGATTTTATTATGTTGTTTATTATACCACCAAAATATATGTACAAAATATGTATACAAATATATTATAATCTTTTTACAATATATTTACTCTATCAATATATTTAAAACCTTTTATACAGCATTCTTTGCTTTTTATACTCTTCCATATCTGCTTATAAATGTTATATATCTCTTGATTAGGTCAATAGGCGCAGAGGGTTTCGTATTCTGTATTATTGAAATTATATTCTCTATAGTTATCGGAGTTTCAGTACCGGTGCTTATTTCGTGCTCCATTGCTTCCGTCTTTGCTTCTCTGCATACATTTGATATATCGGCGCCGGTAAAACCTTCAGACATTGCTGCAAGTTTATCGTAATCAATATTTGGAATTATAGGAACATCTTGCAAATATTTTCTAAATAATGAAGACCTGTTAGAAACATTTGGCGGCTCTACATAAATGAGTTTGTCAAATCTTCCTGGACGCAGTATTGCAGAATCAAGCATGTCCGGCCTGTTTGTTGCACCTACAACAACAATATTATTTGTTTTTCTTATCCCATCAATTTCTTCAAGGAGCTGGGATGTTATTTGTATCATTATTTCTGATGCACCTTCTCTTTTTGAAAATATACTATCAATTTCATCAATAAATATGATAGACGGTGCATTTTCCTGCGCTCTGTTAAATGTTTCTTTGATTGTTGCATTTGCACGCTCAATGCCTTGCTCAGATAGTTCTGCACCGCTTATCTCAATCATTGTCAATCCTTCAAATTCATTCTTGACTGCCCTCATAAGCATTGTCTTACCATTTCCAGGAGGCCCAAAAAGGAGCAACCCGTTTATTGGCTTAATGCCATATTTCTTCATCAATGTCGGATGCAGCAATGGAATCTCAATCGCCTCTCTTATTGCTTTCTTTGCATCTTCTAATCCAATAACATCATCAAGCATCACATCCTTTTCAACTTTCCTAAGCTCGTGATGCATGCTCCTTTCATAATCAAGCTTGAACTGCAAATATTTGTCAATCTGGGCAAGTGAAGTAGAAGGCTTAGTTGCAGCAATCGCAGATAAAATATCATTCTGTGTTATCGATAAAACTTTATGGTGCAGCAACGCATCGCTTGCAACGCTCTGTGCAATTGATTCAACAACCGCTTTTATATCTGCGCCGGAATATCTATCAGATTTTGCTGCAATCTCGTCTAAATTAATATTGTCGCTTATTGGTAAATTTCTTAAATATTTTTCAAATATTTCCTTTCTTCCAGCCGCATCTGGAATAGGCACATAAATGAGTTTGTCAAATCTTCCTGGACGCAGTATTGCAGAATCAAGCATGTCCGGCCTGTTTGTTGCACCTACAACAACAACTTTATTGACAACTTTGAATCCATCCATCTCAATAAGAAATTGTGACAGCGCATGCCTTCTTATTTCATCCGCTTCCTGTTCACGGCTTGTTGCAACATTGTCAATTTCATCAATAAATAATATACAAGGCGCATTCTTCCTTGCAATTGAGAATATTTTATTAATCTTCTTTTCAGATTCGCCAGGATAAGCGGAAATTAAATCAGATGCTTTGACATAATAGAATCCTGCATGAAGTTCATTTGAAAGCGCCCTCATAAGTAGTGTTTTCCCAGTTCCAGGAGGCCCAAAAAGCAGAACTCCTTTTGAAGGTTTTATATTATAAGCTCTTGAAATTCCCTTCTCTTCAAGCGGCAGCATTATTGCTTCCTTCAGCTCTTTCTTTGTCTGCTCATAATTCCCTATATTTTCAAATATTTCAGAAGTGCTGCCCACTGACAAGTCTTCAAATGCCTCTCCAAATTTCATTCTTATATCCTGCTTCTTTACTTCCTTGACCTTAACAATTTCAATGCCGCTGTACTCAAATACAAATATAACAAGTATGCCTAACAGATAACTTACAAAAGGAAATACAAGTGGAATACTGGAATAAATTGGATTGTTATATGCTACCATTATATAAAATGCTGGATAAATAACGCCAAATGCAGCCGCAAGAGTTCCATTTAGTTTTGATTTGCTGTTTGCTGCATACCAATCAATAAGCATTATTGCTAATATCAATACAAGTATCTCAACAATATAACCAAAAGAGCCTACAAGTGTTGACAATGCAACAGCTCCGAATGAATTGGGAACTGCCGCAATTACGCTGCCACTGCTGAAGCTGCCCGCAGCGCTTGCAAACCCGGCAAATATATTATTTATTATAGGTTTTGATGGAGCATCCAAAAGCACAATGCTGCCAAACCCATTACTGATATAGGTATGAGCCTGGCTTGTATTATATAATATGTAAGCGGCATTTGATATTCCCGATATGGCTGAAAATATTATAATGGCAAATACCGCAGTGAGCATTGCTATAATAGCCCTCTTATTGCTGAGCACCAGCACAGAATATAGGAATATAGGAATAATGAAAAGATAGCCGAGGGGTGAGAAAGCAAGCGAGAATATAATGAAGATGAATAGGATTGTTCTATAATGCATATAGCCTATAACAAGGATTGCAGTAGCAACCATGATAAAGAGCCATGCAAGCACGGGCACTTGATACATAAACATTGGAAATATAACCGCAATATATACAATCAAACCTAAGAAAGGGTGTATGAGCGTTGCGGCGAAAACTACAATTAGCAGAATGATAAATGCATATAAAGGATAGAAAGGAAGCACAAAGAACATTGATGTGAATGCAACTGAAATGAGCAGTGCGTCAATGAAGCTCTGTCTTGAGATAATGTCTATAATCCGGTCTTTGATGCTGTAGTAGCCGAGGGGCTTTGACCGTTTGCTTTTAGCGGCTGGCGCCTGAGCATTTTGTTGAGCTGTATGTGAGCTTGATACTACGCTCTTTACTATTATTGGATTATTAGGTTGCTTTGATGACATCATTCTCACAATACAAAATTTAAATTTAATAATCTTATGATTTTGTTCTACTTTGTTAATTTATATTTGATTTATATTTATAAAATAATAAATGTATCCTTTCAATAAAATAAATTAATAAATATTTAAATGTCGATTGTAAATTATTTTTATTATTGTACTGTTATATAAATATATTAATCTATAATCCATTTTTATTTTAAAGCAATTATATAATAAATATCATAATATATTATTAAAATATAAATTATGTGTCAATTCAATAAATAAAGGTTTATATATTATAATTATATAATTTTTAAGATAAAGAAAATTATTTATAAAACAATAAGAAAGATATATAAATCTGAAAAACAAAATAAAATTAAACTAATCAAATACTTGACGGATAATTTGACAGATCTTGTTGTGTGGTGATTTCATAAGGTTTAAAAAACTAATATTAAAAGACAAACAAGCCAAAGTACTTATGTATATGAGAACAATTCCTCAAGGCAGTACAATATCAAACATTTCAAAAAATTGTGAAATAACCTATGTTCATACAATTAATTTTATTAATAGGTGCACAAAGCTTGGAATTGTAAGTGATGAAAGGCACGGAAGAATCAAAGAAATAAAGCTTACTGAAAAAGGCACTCAGCTCGCTGATCTAATCATAAAAGTTGATTCTTTCTTGAAAGACAATAGCATTGAAGAATTAGTAGAATCTAAAGATAAATAACTTTTAGAAAAAATAAAATAAATAGATTCCTTTATTTGAACTTTCCATAAATTTTAGGCGATTCAGAATTAATAATTAATACTTTCAGTAAGTATATGAAGGTATTCCGGGATCTTCATCAGGTCCGAACATTTCTATCACCATATAATGATTTGGAAAAACAAATTTAATAATCTTATGTTTTTTTGATTTTTTATTGGACAAACAACGAAATATAATTTCAACTATTTATTTTATACTTTACTTTTAGAATAAATTTCTTTATAAAGTATTTTTGTTTAGCCATGGTCCCACAATATTCTTATTCATAAAATAATTGAATTTGTTGAAAAAGTCAAATTTTGTTGATAAAATCAGACTAAATCAACAAATCCTTTTGCTGTGCTTAATAGTTTTTGATTTAAATCTTTTGATAATTGAGGTTTTTTCAATAACAACCATTTAAAATGAGGTGCTGAAGTCCAAAATTTATCTTTACCATCCTGCCTTCTCAATACTATACATCCACTATTCTTTAGGTCACTTAAATATATAGACACTTGTGGTCTCGGCATTTTAAGTGCATTAGATATTCCTTTATTTGTTATTTCTTCACTCTCGACTATTTTTAGTAAAACATCTCTTGCACGTGGTTTTATATTCTTTAAGTATGTCTCTTCTATTTGGTTGCTTAGTATTCTTGCAACATCATTATCATCGAGAACTATTGGTATATTTCTAACTGATGAGGTAACTGCTTTATCTAAACTATTCAATATATGCCGAATATTTCCATTATACAATCCAAATAACATTTTAAGAGCAGAATCATTAAAAGGTTTTATTTGTTTTACGCCTTCTATTTTTAGTTTATTCAATCTAATGTCAATTACCTCTTTCACTTCATCATAACTCATATTTCTAAGGATTATAGGTTCAGAAAAGATAGAAGATACCTGTGAAATTCCTTGTATTGCATTATTAGTCATTAAATTTCCAACAAAAATAAAATGTACATGTGGTGTTTGGAAGAAATCACGTAAGTCCCCAAATAATCTTACAAGATCATTTGAATCTATGCGTTCAAGATTGTTATAATGAATTATTAATTCTTTTTGTTTTTTGTTATAAATTTCATTTATAATTTCTTTTGTTAAATCTACAATAGTCTTATACAACACGAATGTTGGTGCGACTCTCGACTGACTATAACTTCCGCCAAAACCAGCAATATCTAATCCTAAACTGTAACCTGATTTTGAATTTATTTCAAAAAGACTTTCCAATTTTTTGTACTGACCTTTTGATATAATACCAACATAATTATCAAAGTTTTTTATGGTTATGTAGATAGAATATAAAGTATTCATAACAAACTGTAAAGCATCCCAGTCATGTAATACTGCTATTTCTGGTATAGGTGTAAAATAACCTTCTTTTATTGCATTGAATCGAGCATAATTTACAAAAGAGGTCTTTCCTACACCAACATCTCCTATTATAAGTATTCTACTATTTCCACTTGAATGAAATTTTCTATTTAATTCAAGTAGCTCCTTGTCTCTACCTACAAAACATTCAATTCTTAATATTCCACCTTTTATTAAGAGTGGGTCTGTAGTAAATGGATTTGAATTAATTCCATACAACTCCCAAATATTTCCATCCATACGTTACACCAATAGTTATATAATTAATTATAATTATACTAAATAGTATATTTATATATCTTTGCATCTATTATATATAATTATACGAAATTATATAATTATATGATTATTTGTATGTTGTATATAACTATAGTATAACTTTTGACATCCTCCCACGACTGAATTTTGTGGAGTTCCTCACGGTTTCAAGGTTCGTTTCAATCGTTGGCATCATTGCACCATCTGTGCTCGTTCCAATGATATACCACAGAGTGTGCCAGGACACCCACTACTCTTCCACTGCCTTGCTGCAATGGAATTTGAATATACCTTTTCATTATGTTCAACGCACCATTTGCATCTGCGTTGAACTATTTATTGTATAGTTTGCGTCTATACAATCACTGCATTAATTTCATTTATTTTACTGCTATACAACATACTTAGTTACAATTAATAAATATTTACATTTCGCATTCATCCAACTCTTGAAAGATGGGCTTTCTGCTATTCATTTTGTAATAATAAAACTACAAAGCCATTTCACTGAAAAGCTTTAGATCTTTTTCTCCTTTTCTATTCATGTTAGATGAATAATATGATTATTTTTTATATTATTCAACAAAATATTGGAATAAGAATAATAGAAAGGTATTTTTTATTATACAACTTGGACGGTTGTACTCTTTTTAATTGAGTTTACCACATGATCATAATCCCTATAATGAGATGTTGCTGTAAGTACTATTGTATATTCACCGGATTCTGAATTTAAATTAGTCATTACATCTATGCTTGCATTTTTCTCTTCGTGTGGCTGAATCTCTCCTAATTTCATTATTTTATCTTTCTCCAAACCCATATTATCAAATGAAAGCTGATTCGGCAAACTTATAAAGATAGATGTCAATGCAGCATCATTTGTCATATTCTTTATTTTTATATTAAGCTTTGATGAGCTTTTTTTATTAGCATATAGTTTATACGGCACCCACTCAGTAAAGATTTGATATATTGGTGTTTTTTCAGGATTTTGTCCTTTATTGTTTCTTCCGAATAAATTTAAAATTCCCATTTGATCGCCTGTTTTATTTATTGATTCAACTTTAAATTTTTAATCTTTATTTCTTTAATAATTTATAAAAGTATATGCTTATATATTTTTTTGTTTAAATATATAATTAAGGTATAAAGAATTGGGTTGATTATTTGCCGATCAAATATAATTTAACAAAATTTGATGTATTGTCAAATAAGATAAAAAAGATTGCACAGAGTAAAAATCATGAATTGTTAAAGGAGGATTTTATTACTATAACTAAAGCTATTATAATTGCCTCGTTTGCATCAGGACACTCATGGCAGACTTATAAAACAATTTCATCTAATAAACCATTTATTAAGTTAAGTGAAGAAGAAAAAAATGAATATTACGAAGCAAAGAACAATGGTTGGAAGACAATAACTCCTTTTGATATTATTGAAGTTGCAAATATAAACCTTAATGATAATATATTCAAGCAGTGGCTTTATTCAAGCGTTGACAAGCAGGAGCATGAAATTTATTTAAAGGCATGGGACGATCTTATAAAGGAGTTTAATGATGCTTGTGATAGTGTCAGACCATAATATTTTTCCTGTCAGCTATTCTCCGTCTGCCATAGACTATTGCTAAATGGGATCGTCTATGCTTGTATGTATAATTTAGTTCCTTAAGCTCTTCCACTCTATCCGCAAAGTAATTTATCATTATGTGATAAATAAAAATTAATAAATCTTTGTATTTGACTTGAATTCATTTTATTTTCTGAATAGGTATTATATGTGGGAAAAATGAGAGTGGGCTCTCTGCAGATAAACATTGTAACGAATGGAGGGTATGGCAGAGATTAGAAGATATAATTGACACTGCAGTAATGTGCAAAGGTGTGCTGCACAACCTCTTCTATTAGGAAAATAATTTTTACTTGCGCCCCACAGCCCTCTCCGACAACAGGTTTAATAACAATTAAATGCTCTATAACAATTCCTTTTACCTTTTCTCCTAACTTTTCTTCTTCTTTTACTAAATCAGAGTCATTAATTACATCTTTTCGGGCATTTTTCTGTTGGTGTTTTTTTATGTCTGCTATTATAAACATAAATATTTCATATATTTCTATTTTTTATTAATTGATTTTTATTTTAGTTTTTTTATTATTTGATATTTTGTAATCTTAATAGAAATTCTGCTACTCATTTTTCCAATAATTTATTCTTTATTCATTTATAATTTATTATAATTTCTATTCATAGCATATTGACTAGGCATAGCCATTCATCTATCAACTAAATACAACAATTCGGAAAACTTATCGAAAAAGTAGCAATACCAGCATTGCTTGAATATGTATGGTATTTGCAATGGATGTTAGCTTGAATCGCAAAGGCTGTAGCCGCATTTTGGGCAAGTAAAACATCCTGATCCTGCAATCATCATTGTTCCGCACTCTGAACATTCCGGCGCGTTCGAAACGGTAAAAGTATATGATGATGCAGATTCCTTGACTGCCTGCATGCTCAAACCTTCTACATCTTTAACATTATTATGGGCTGCTTTCACCTCATGCAATCTTGGCTGTTGTGATTTTACAGTTTGCAAAACCTGTATACTCTTTGATGCATCTCTGTATACTGTAATGCCCTTGCAATTTAGTTCCCATGCTAAATTATATGCTTTCTCTATATCTTGTGGTGTTGCCCAATTTGGGAAATTTATTGTTTTTGAAACGGCGCTATCTGTATATTTCTGGAATGCCGCCTGCATCTTAACATGCCATTCTGGTGAAATATCATGTGCAGTTACAAAAAGCTTTCTAATATTAAGAGGAATTTCTTCAACTTCTTGTATTGATGTCATCCCAGCAAGCTTCTGCATTAACTCCTCTGAATAGAAGTTATTTTCTATAGCAAGCGCTTCAAACTCATTATTGATCTCTAACAGGCTTGATCCAAGGGACTCGCGCACATTTCTTAAATACACTACAGAAAATATTGGTTCTATTCCTTGTGATGATCCGCCCGCAATGATGCTTATTGAGCCTGTTGGTGCGAGCGTCGTTACAGTTGAATTTCTTAATGGGGGAAATCCAAGCCTTGCCCATATACTATCATTAAAGTCCGGAAATGGACCACGCTCAACAGCGAGCTCTTCACTTGCCTTTCTTGCATTATCATTGATGAACTTCATTACATTTTCTGCGAGCATCAAGGCCTCATTGCTGTCATATCTAATGCCTAGCTTTATTAGCATATCTGCCCAACCCATAATACCCAAGCCAACTCTTCTTATTGCTTTGCTCATTTTGTCAATTTCTGGTATTGGATATTTATTGACTTCTATAATATTATCAAGAACTCTGATTGCAAGGTGCACTACTCTTCTAAGTTCATCCCAGTCAACTTCAAAATGATGATCTGTTCTTTTCACCATCTTTGCAAGATTTATTGAACCTAGGTTGCACGAATCATAAGGATACAATGGCTGCTCCCCACAAGGATTCGTTGATTCTATAGGGCCATATTTAGGAACAGGATTTGAATAGCTTGCATTAATTCTATCAATAAATACAATTCCAGGATCACCTGTTTTCCAGGCCATTGTTATAATAAGATTCCATACTGCGCGAGCATTCAATCGTCCTACAACTTGGGCATTTCTTGGATTTATTAAATTATAATCAGTATTGTTTTTCAATGCTTTCATAAATGTGTCTGTTACCGCAACAGATATATTGAAATTCTGCATTACACCTTCACTCTCTTTTAATACTATAAAATCAAGTATATTAGGATGATCTATTCTTAATATACCCATATTTGCTCCCCTTCTTTTGCCACCTTGTTTTATAGTTTCTGTAGATACATTAAAAACCTTCATGAATGAAATTGGACCACTTGCAATTCCAGATGTTGAACGAACATTATCTCCAAAAGGCC
Organism: Microcaldota archaeon; assembly: GCA_021806095.1. Classification (GTDB taxonomy): domain Archaea; phylum Micrarchaeota; class Micrarchaeia; order Micrarchaeales; family Micrarchaeaceae; genus JAJZYD01. Next base: position 12,557 of record JAJZYD010000003.1, on the reverse strand, counting down.
TTATTCTTGAGAAGGCAAATCCAGTGCCACCACCACTTTGTTGTATCAAAGCCGCATATTTTAGTGTATCATAGATTTCAGGTAAAGAATCTCCAATAGGCAGGACAAAACATGCACTTAACTGCCCATTTGCTGTGCCGGCATTCATAAGTGTAGGAGAATTTGGCATAAATTTGAAAGTTGATATAATATCATAAAACTTCTTTTCTAAATCTTTTATTTCTGTATCGCTTTTACCATATTTTTTTTCTGCACTTGCAACTGATTTTGCTACCCTCTCAAAAAGCTGGTTTGGCGATTCTATAATTTTGCCGTCATTACTCTTAAGCAAATATCTTGCAGCCAATACAATTAAACTATTTAAGGGGAGCTTTAAATTATCATGTGGAATGCCAAGCGAAGCCCTGAATGCTCTTTGTGCGGTATGTTTTTGCCTATATAATATAAATGATTTTGCAACAGCAGGGTCTGATTTCATTAGAACCATTTCAATAATATCTTGTATTTTCTCTATTTCTATTACCTCTTTGTTTAGTAGTTTTAGTTCAGAGATAATATTTTGTGTAATAGCAACAGCTGCATCATTATTCTCGGTGTTTGTTTTAAACGGATAAACTTCATTAAAAGCGGCATATATCGCATTTTTGATTTTTTCATTGTTGAAATCTTCTATTTCACCTGTTCTTTTTGCTACTTTTTTAGGATTAGGGTTAAAATTTGCATTATTTGAATTTTTATCTTCTCCTGTATTTGATATATCTTCGTTGGTTTCGTTTAAGTTTGAATCCATAAAATCACCATCGCCCTTTAAAGATATGAAAAAAAGCTTTAAAAAGGTTTTATCAGAAAATTAGATATTTAATAAACATATAGATATTTATATAAATGAAATCCGCTGATCTAAAACTAATTAATAAAAATTAATAAGCAATAAATATGAACCCTTCGCATAATATATATAAAAATCAATGTTGTGATATCAAGAACAAATTTAATAAAATGAAATAAGAATTATTGAATTATAATAACTGGCATATCGAACTTGTGATTAGATATCTGACATCTTCTTCATCGGTTTCGTTGTTTATAACAGTGTCTTTGCTTACAGGTCCGAAAACTTTTCCTGACGGTAATCTTATTTCTATAGTAATATCTTTAATAGTTTTTAGTGTTAGATTTTTGTTGTTTGATAAAATATTGATGATTTTGTTTTCTGATGTTATTTTGTTTAGTTTATTGTAAAATTCTTGCTCTATTTCAATAGGGGGCTGTGGTAATGATTTTTTATATGCAAGATAAATGATTATTTTTTGCTTTCTTTTTTCATATAAATCATCCAGAAGCTTTAATGTATTTTTTATTAAGATTTCGTTTTCTTCTGTTTTCTCTTCTGTTTTGAATTTGTTTAGAAAATTTTTGATTTCATTATAAATGTTTTTGTTTAATGGTTGAAGATTGTTTGATTGTTTTTCATTTTGGACGATTTGCCACAATTCTTCATATGTAAATGCCATATAACCCCACACTTCCGTTAATATTTTGTTGTTTTGAAATTTAACAAAAAAATAATATAATATGTCTATTTAATTAATATATTAATATATATATAAATTTGCATGAATAGTGGAAGTGTGGGGTCTTGGTATATTAAAATACTAATGAAATAAGTATAAAACTAAATTTGTGGCTTTATGGAAAATATAGAATCATTAAAATTCGTTTATGGAGAAGAAGCAGCTATTGTAAATGTAAGAAATGAAAATTATCTTGTAATAAGTGACCTGCATATAGGTATAGAAGAAAAATTAATTAAAAAAAACATTAAACTTTATAATTCAGCAGAATTGATGACAGAAAGAATAATAAAAATATTAAAAGAGTTCGAAATTAACAACATTATTATACTTGGTGATATAAAAGAATCAATATTGCGCCCAAGCAACACAGAAAAGGCAGAAATAAAAAAATTCTTTTATAGATTAAAAGATTATAACATAACAATAATCTCTGGAAATCATGATATTTATTTGGAAGAAATCACACAAACAAAAATCATTGACGAGCTTATAATAGATAAAATTGCATTTATTCACGGTCATAAAATGCCGAGTAATGAAGCCATGTTGGCTGACATGATTTTAGCAGGTCATAATCATATTTCTATTGAGCTTGTAGACGAGCATGATAATAGATATACACAAAAAGCATGGATTATGGCAAAGCTCAATGTTGATAAAGCTAGGGAAAAATACAACATATTCAACAAATCAATAAAGCTTATTATTTTTCCTGCATTTAATAATCTTATCACTGGAATGCCAATAAATAAAATAAAAGATGAACGTTTATTTGTTGGAAGGCTTTTTAATTATAAAACAGCAAAAGTATACAGTATAAACGGCGATTATTTAGGAATTGTCAGCAGGCTCAAATTAAAAGATAAACAAAAATTTTAAATATATTGATAATATATAACTTTAGAGTATAATTAATATAAGGGATTGAATGTTGGACGGATTAAAAAGCAACACTATAGGTAAATTAATAGCTACTCTTCATAATTCATTATTAGCATTGACTAAAACAACAGAAGCGCTCACGCAAAAAAATAAAGAAGTAAACGATGAAGAGATAAGAGCACTTAGATCAAATATTCAAAAAAAGTTAGATTCAAACGAAGAGATAAATGACAACAAAGAACTTATAAAACTTCTAGATCTTTTCACTACAAACAAAGAAGTAATAAAATATATTAAAGAAGAAGCTGATGAATGGCTCAAACTTTTAAAAACAATAGAGCAAAATTTAATTAATAAAGAAGAAGGTTTAACTGTTGATGAAAAGAAAGAAATTACTAAAATCATAACTTTAACAAAAGATATAAAAGAAATAATAAGAAATAACGAAGAATAATATAATATTAATTTTGAAAATTCTTCTATTTACAAAATTAGAAATAAATAAAAAATAAAAAAAGAAAATATCACCTAATTTTAAAGTGGTGTATTATCTCTCAAAATTTTAAGACTGTATGAATTTAAATATTCTACAATACTTCCAATGTTTTTATTTTTGGGTGTGTTGTCTTGTTTATCTTGTATATCTCTGAACAGCATGCACATCAAATCACTTAATATTTTTCTATTGTTTAGATATTTATATTTTATTGAAAAGTTCCTCTATTCTAAAATTCATAAAAATGAAAGAATTATTATATAACCATATCTTTAATCTTCTTAATAAATGCTTCTTTAAATGCAATTTCAGCGTTTACTAACGGACCATAAGCTCCTGCAGCACATGGGTGGCCTCCACCGCTTCCATCTATTATTGGTGCAAGTTCTTTCATTATTTTTCCTAAATGTATTCCATACTTTTTATCAAACGTCCCAACCAACCTTGCCGAAAAAGAGATTCCGGCAGTGTTTAATGAATAAAATAATACCAAATCAGCACCGCTTTTCAATGCAACATCAGCAGAAACATTTGCATGTGAATGTGCCTTTCCATAAATAAATAAAAGATCATTAATTATTATTTTTTCAGCAGTGCAAATATCTTCAAGTGTTGCTTCCCTAGATTTTGGCTCTATTGCCGGTTCTATCTTTGACAATAATTCATTGTAATTAACACTAGCAAATTTCAAAAGTTCACCAATCTGTATAAATGTATCTGGGAATGTATTTTTAAGGTCTGCAGAATCAGAAACTATACCATAAAGCAGTATATATCCAAGGCTTTTATTCAATGGAAATTTAAGTCTTTTTATTAATTCATATATTATACTTGAAGTTGAATTAAATTTTTCATCATTAAATACAGAAACATTTGCATTATTTATCTGATGGAGTGCATGATGATCTATTATAACAATATCTTTCTTAAAATTTTCTAAATTATATCTAAAATTTCCACAATCCTCAAAATTATTTACATCAACAAGAAATATTATGTCAGCATCTTCAAATTTATTTGTTATTATATTGTAATCAATATCAACAGCTTTAAGCATTCTTATTGCATTTGCTGTTATAGCATCTGGTGTTGCAACTACTGTATTATTAAACAAGTTCTTTAATGCAAGTGCGCTTGCTACAGAATCAGAGTCACCTATTGAATGAAAGGTTATGAGCACTTTTTTACCTTTTCTTTCTGCTTCTTTAACTATAAATTCAAGCGCATCAAAACTAATTATTTCCATTAATACACTTTATTATCTACTGTTTGTTATACCTTTTCATGAATTGCCTCATTAATTTTCTCCCTCATTTCCTTTTCCTTTTTTGAAAGCTCTTCATGCTGCCTGCTTATTAATGAAAGCCTCATCTCAACAGAATCCTGCTTTTCTTTAAGCTTTTTTATTGCTTCATCTTTGCTTGCTTCTATGAGTACACCACCAAGTGCCATATATATTTTACCTTTAGCAAGTTCAAGCTCCTTAAGTGCTTCATTCTGCTCTTCCTTCTGCATAGAAAAGTGTTCTTTTTGTGCAGAAAGTGTCTGTAATTGTTCAACAAGCGATTGATAATCTGCAGTAAGCTTTTCAATTTCTTCTTCTTTCATAGAATCATCTTATCTAAATATATGCATATAAATTTATATAGTTTTATTTTTTTAAGGTATTGTAATTCAAATATAAAATTATAAATTATTGAATAAAACTACAATGCCTTTTTTTAGGAAAAGAACATAGCATTAAATTAATTATAAATTAAATTGTTTATCACACTTTATTATTTTCTCAAATAATCATAGCAATTTTTTACATTAATTGACATTTTTTTGAAGTCATTATAAATATACAAAATATTATTTTTTACGCCACGTAATATTAAATGTAAAATAAAATTGGTATTTTCTGGATTTGACTGTGCATCTATATGCTCAGCATAGCTGCTTATTGTCGCACCAGCCATCATCAATATAATACCTACACTTTTTGAGATATTTATAATATTTGTAGTAAGTGCAGTTGATTGAATAGACCAAAAAACATTTATAACCTCAGCAGCGCCAGCAACATAAAAGCCAGAAAGTGTTATTTCTGAGCCTGTTTTTCTTAGCAGCAAAACTCTTTCTTTTTCATCTATTTCTTTATTTATATACGAGTTATTACTAAATGAGGCATCATTCATTAGCATGTCTCTAATTATTCCTTTTTTATTTATAATCTTGAGCATTTTGTCCTATTAATATTAAGCTGCCAACAAATAAATATTTTTATAGGTTAACGACATCTGACATATATTCTTTAAAAAAAGTAATTTACTTAAATTATTTGTAATAAAGCTAAGAAGGGTTATTTTCTCATTTCTGTGTGCCTTTTCTTAATAATTCACTTATTTCACTTATTTTATTATCTGTTCTAATAACCATATTAACAACCAAATTAATATTTTAGTATTTATTAGATGCTCAACCAGCTAGAAAATTGGTGGGTGGGATATAAACATAAAAAATGTTTATTTGTTTTCTAGCCGGCATATACATCTATAACAATTAATATAGTGAAATTTCAGATATTTAAAGGAGTTTAATTTTAACAATTTATTTAAGAAAATCTGCGATTTTGCAACCTTCTTTTATAATCTATAAATAACTATATTTTTATAATCTTTTATTTAATTTATTTTGACTTTGCGAAATTAAATGTCATATGTTATTATTTAAATATTAGGTAGAAGTTGATTTTTTGAATGATAATATTGCAAGAATAGAGGATGCAAAGATAAGCAAGCACCATATAAAGATAATGCTTATCTCAGGAATAAGTTTCTTTACTGATGCTTATGATCTTTTTATAATCGGTGTTATTCTAATTTTAATAAAAAACGTATTTTCTACAAACATATTTTCACTTGGAATGCTTGCAAGTGCAGCCCTATTTGGGGCCGTGCTCGGGCCCTCTTTATTTGGCTACTTTGGTGACAAATTTGGGCGCAAGAGAGTATATTGGATTACTGTATCATTGCTTGCAATTGCTGCGATAGGCTCTTCACTAGCATTTGGAATTATTGATTTAATTATATGGCGTTTTGTGTTAGGTATAGCAATAGGTGGTGATTACCCTCTTAGTTCAACGATAGTTGCAGAATATTCAAACAAGTCAAATAGAGGTGCGTTAATTGCATCAACATTTGCAATGCAGGGCTTTGGAATAATAGTTGGAATTATATTGGCAGTTGCGCTTATTTATGGAGGGATACCATATGCATTAGCTTGGAGGATTTTGCTTGCGTTCGGTGCAATTCCCGCTCTTCTTACCATACCATTCAGAAAAAAGCTTGATGAAACGCCTTGGTACAAAGAAATGCTTAAGAGTAATGTAAATAATGACAAAAAGCACGAAAAATTTATGAAAGTTGCGACTAAGAGAAAAAATATTTTATTAGGTACAACTCTATCTTGGTTCCTTATTGATGTGACATATTATGGTACAGGTATATTCACGCCTTATCTTACAACTATTTTAGGTGTTTCTGGTGTATTATCATCTATAGAAACAACGGCAATTCTTTTGCTTTTATTTGCCGTTCCTGGTTATTGGGTTGCAGTTGCACTTATAGATAAGCAGGGTAGAAAATCAATGCAGGTTATAGGATTCCTAGCGGTAGCTCTATGCTTTCTGATTATTGCGGTTTTTGGAAGTGCAATGTTGAGTGTGCTTCCAATGCTGTTCTTTGCAATATATGGGTTGTCATTTTTCTTTACAAATTATGGTCCAAATACAACAACATATGTATATCCTGTTGAATTATATCCAACAGAATTTAGATCAAGAGGTCATGGAATTGCTGCAACTATTGGCAAGTTTGGTGCAGCAATATCTGTGCTTATTTTTCCATTCCTTTTAGAAGAAGTGGGTAGCTTTTCTCTTCTAGCAATTCTGGGTGCTGTTGCATTATTCGGTGCAATAGAATCATTAATTCTACTTCCTGAAACAAAGCAAAAGTCATTAGAAGCAACGTCAAGAGAGTTTGAATTGCATCTTATCAATGATACACTTTCAAAAGATTTAAGGGCATTATTAGAGCATGCTAAAAATACAACAAAAATTATTAAAGATTCATTTTCAGAAGACAATATAAATTATAAAATATTATTTGAAAATGTCAAAAGTGAAGAACATAAAGCAGATCTTATTGTTAGAAAAATTTTTGATAGTATAACTTCTACAAACATAAATCCAACCATATATGGGGATATATCGCACCTTGCAAAAAGATTGGATGATATTGTTGATATTGAGGAACTGATTGTATCACGTATTCTAATTTATAATATTAAGAAACCTGATAAATATATGAAAGAGTTTTCTACTTTAATTGAACAGTGCGTTAATCAGATCGATAAAGGGCTCAATGTGCTCAATAGAATAGAAATGCAGAATAATATAAAGAATATAGAAAGTGTACACATAGAGGTATCCGAATTTGAGAATGAAGCAGACATCCTATTGCGCATATCGCTTGAGCATGCGTCAAAAATGGATGCAAAATCAATGATTGAATACAAGGAAATTTATGAATGGTTTGAATCTGCGACGGATAAAGCTGTCGATGTGGTTGATATTATAGAAGATATTGGCTTAAAGTATATATATGCTAACATATAATTTCTTCTAATCTATCATTATATTTTATCATATATTTATTGTTTCTTTTTTCTATTTTTATAATATTTATATTAGAGAGCTCTAACTTTAGTCAGTAGATAAATCTAAAATGTACATAAGTTTAAATAAAAGATTTAGAAAAGAAGTAGCGAGGGATGGATTTGAACCATCGGTCTCCGGGTTATGAGCCCAGCGGGCACTCCAGACTACCCTACCTCGCTGTGTATTTTTATTATTTTAAAATTTATTAAATATAGTTATTTAAAGATACTATTTCTAATATTTAATCTAATATATAAAGCTAAAATATAAAAATATGATAGGGATACTTAAAATAAAAATAGAAAAATATAAGTTAAGCCTTGCTTTCTATTTCACTATTCATCATATTTTCAACTTCTGACCTGTCTATCTGTGTTAGTTTGCTGTTACATATATTGCATTTAAATGCATTTTCATAAGCTACATCAAAAGGATATATCATTCTTGTATTTTTATAGCAATCTGAGCATATGAAGTAATCATTACAGCTTTCATCAATTTCTACTTTTTTATTTTCGTGTGTAGTTATACTCTCTATAAATCCAGGCACTTTATCTGCATTTATATACCATGCAAATGAAAGCCAACCATTAGCATTCTTTGCTATATAATAATTGGTTATTCCATAATTCTGTAGAATGTTTAATATTCTTCTCACTGCATTTATTTTAATATTTAAAGATTCTGCAATTTTATCATCTATCATAGGTTCTGATAACATTGATAGTACTTCAAGTGTTAAATTACTTACATTTTTTTTCAAATATTCTGTAGCGTCGCTATTATTCTTTATCATTGATATTGCATTATTTACTTCTGCAGCACTAAATGAAGATAAAGGTGGATGTTTTTTTAATTTTGCATTTTGCTTTATTTCCTTTTTTATAGATTCAATAATATTAACTCTCTTATAAAGTGCTCTATAACCCCTATCTAACTTGCTTAAATCTCTTTTCTCCATTTTTGATTTTTTTGTTGATTTCAATTTTTTGTTTGATCTGTGCAATTTCAATAATTTCTTATGCTTTTTTATTTTGTTTGGATTTACTTTCATCGGTGATTTATTTTTAATATTAAATTTCTTAGAAGTTTTTCTTTTTATAGTTTTTTTATTTTTTTTGATTTTTTTCATTGCCAAGATAAACACCTTTTAACAATATAACATAATTAACATAAATATAATATAAATAACAAATAGTGGCCAACAGTTATAACATCGCATAATGCTGCGCGATCATTTATTCTCATTTAAAATATATATAACTATTGCTTCAGTGCCACTATTATACTATCATATTTTTTAATCATACCCAATATTCACATAATTTATATGTATAATTTGTTAATCACCTATTATACTTATTAAGGTAATTTCTACATAATTCTACATAATATTACACTACATATACACTAATTATTGATTTTATGTCATCTACACTATTGCATATACATTGATTTACTTCAATAATGTAACAATATATATTATGTATGATTTGATATTTATATCTATCATTTTAAGGGGCTCTGCTCAAATAGTCCACACCCTACTCCTAAAGTCGCAGTTCTGTTCCTAAAATCAGATAGAAATATAGCCTTAGACCTTTTTGGGATTTTGTAGAAAATGCCTCTTATATAAAATCAATTTTCCCCAAAATACCAAACTTATTTTAAAATAGTTATTGGTATTACTCTCTTTTCAAATTCAATTTCAGCAAGATCTAAAGGATTTATCATTCCTTTGGGAATTTTAACAAGAGGTGGCGCACCATAAGCAAGTTGCAAAGCTCTTGCACCTATAATTCTTGCTTTTTCAAACTTTGTATAAACAATATCTTCCATTAATTCACCTTTCACTATATTTCATCAATCTAAAAATAAGCATTAAAAAGAAATACTATAATAATTAATATCATATACAATTATATATTTTTGCTTTCTTCCGCTATTGCTTTTCCTTGTCAATTAATGAATAATACTTATAAAGTTATAACGCTTGTATGTGCTGACTTGCTTTTATCTCTGTCAAGCATATATATCTTGGCTAAATTTATCTGTTTTAGTAAATCATCATGTGTTATAATAAACACCTGTTCAACTATATTAGGAAGTTCATTTCCAAATACATCTATAATCTTTGATATTCCATTGCTGTCTATATTGTGTGTTGGTTCATCAAGTATAATCCATCTAAGATTCGGTACTATAATCATTGCAAGTGCAATCCTTAATATTAAGCATGCTATACTGCGCTCTCCTCCACTTGCAATTCCATCAACTTGCAGCCATTCATTATTAATACTGGTATTTATTTCAAGTAAATAATCATCTTTCTCTGCTGTAAGTCTTAGTGCAGAATAATCTTGATAAGGATAAATTCTTGACCATAACTGCAACATGAGCTCATTTATCGATGAAACTAGTTTTCCTCTAAGCAAAGCTTCAGTATCAATAAGAGATGTTTTAAATTTATTTAATCCGACTATCATATCCTGCCTTTTCTTCAAAGAGGCTTTCTGTTCATTTAGTATCTGTATCTGTTTTTGCTTTTCTTCTATTTGAAGTTCTATATTTTTGAGATATTTTTTATTACTCTCTATTTTTGTATGTATTTCTGCTGCAATTTCCGATTCTTTTGTTATTGAATTTTGTAATGCATAAATTTTATTATCATCAACTTCAATACTTTTAAGTTTTGTAATATTTTCTTCAATCATCATTTTCTTTTTGTTTAAGTCTTCTTCATATTGTTCAAGTCTTTCAGCATCTTTTAGTTTTGATTCTAAATTTTGCTTTGTTTCATTGAGTTTATCCAATTCTAAATTAATATTTTTATCATCAATTTCAAGTGTTTCTTTATAATGTTTAAGTTTGTCAAGTACATCTTCATCTTCTATTATTAATTTATCAACATTAATATATTCAGATAATTTCTTTTTTGCATAATTTAATTCGTTTAAATGTTTATCAAGATTTTTAATGTTTATGTTTTTTTCTTTTACAATCTGTTTATTTTTCTCAATATATTCATTAAGTTCTTTTTTCATATTTTCCTTTTCATTAAGAATTTTTGATTTATGTTCATCATCAAGCGGCCTTTCACATACAGGGCATTTTCCTCCAGCACCTTTAAGTTCCTTTATTGATTCTTCAAGTTCTTTTATTTTAATTAACGAAGAATCAATGAGGCTTGATGATTTGTTAAGATCATTTTTATCATTTTCAAGTTTCTTTTCTAGGTCATTGATATTAAATTTATTAAGCATTGCATCAAGCATTTTCTTTTCTTCAAGTTTTTTCTTGTTTATAGATATTTTTGAATTAAGTTCACCTATTTTATTTGAGGTTTCATCTTTTTCTTTTCTAATTTTAGATTCATGTAACTTTATTTTTAGAATATCCTCTTTTATTTTTGTATATTCTTTTGAAAAAATATTTTTATTTAAATTTTTTGATTTTAGTAGATTAACTTCATTGCTTAATGTATTGATAGTTCCCTGCAGTTTTGAGATTTCATCATTGAGTTTGTGCTTTTCATTCAATGCTATTTTAAGTTTTTCAATTTCCTTCTTTTTAATATTTAATTCTTCAGCAATTTCTTTTTCTTTTTTTAAGACATATTCAAGCTCTTTTTTTGTGCCCTTTTGTTCTACATTAAGTTTTTCAAATGATTCATTTAATTCCTTTTCATCAATTTTTGATATGCTGTCCTCAATATATTTTATAGAAGTTCTTATTGTGTTAATAAGCGTTGTTGAGTTTTCTTCGGCAGTGGCAAACGAGTCAAGGCCGAGCATATGGTCAATTTCGTGCTTTCTATCACCTTTTGTAAGGTCTAAGAAATAATCAAGACCGTTTTGCTCTGAATAGATGACGCGCGAGAAGGTATCATAATCTATTTTTAATAATTCTGATATTTCATCAGTAACTTTCGTGGCCTGTGTTTGCATAAGCATGCTATTTTTCTCTAATTTGGCTGTGCTTCCCTTCTCTGTTATCCTTCTTGTTACTTTATATTCATCATTATCAACAATAAAGGAGAGAGATACTTCTGCTTCGTCAGCCTTTTCTGGTCTGTTTGTTATCAAGCCGTGCAATGAGGTTCTTTTGCTGCTCAATTGGGGGAATGTGCCAAAGAGCGCAAATGAAATAGCATCAAGCACTGAACTCTTGCCGGCGCCCATTATTCCAATTATGACATTCACTCCTTTTTGAAATTCGAATTCGCTCTGTTTGTGCGTCTTCCAGTTTTTAAGCTCCAATTTTTTAAGCATGATATCAGATTATTATGATTATAACTATATTATAAAATTGCATAAACAGAAAATATGTTTAAATAATAAATTTATCAATAAAATTATATAAATCTATACTTTAGAAGCAGAATCTTAATAATAAAAATAAGAGTAATAAATATCTTTAAAATTATTTTTTCAAAACTCAGATCTTATCTTGTTTGTGTTTCTAATATATAAAAAATAAAAATTTTCTATAAAAACAAATAACAAAACTTTTGGATTCATTCATAATTGTAATCGTTGGTTTTCTGCTAATCATTCCCTGACATCCTCCCACGAATAAATTCTGTGGGGTTCCTCACGGTTTCAAGGTTCGTTTCAATCGTTGGCATCATTGCACCATCTGTGCTCATTCCAACGATATACCGCAGGGTGTGCCAGGACACCCACTACTCCTATTCCACTGCCTTGCTGCAATGGAATTTGGAGATACCTTTTCATTATGTTCAACGCACCATTTGCATCTGCGTTAAACTGCTTGTCGTATAGTTTACATCTATACAATCCTCTGTGCACTCTTCCGTTTGTCTCTTGACCGCACAGTGCACATGTCTTTGATGTATCTTTCTCAGATATTTTTGTTATCTTTACCCCAAACTCTTTTG
>JAJZYD010000023.1 GCA_021806095.1 Microcaldota archaeon | reverse complement strand
AATAATAAAGGACAGGAAATAGCTCCTCCAACCATAAATACAAATAATAAAGGGCATGGAATATCACCACCAACAATGCCAAAACCCACAGAATTAGAGCTTCATAAACAAGCTGTCAATAAATTATTTGATAACATGAAGAATGGAAATATTTCTGAAAATGATATAGTTTATATTAGATCAGTCGTAAACGCTGTGAAAATAGAAAAACAAAAACTGAGTAGTGTTGTGGCAGCAGAAGAAACCAAAAAAAATATTGGAAATATAACTTGGGGTAACATAGAGGAATCAAGAAAAGCTGCAATAGAAGCTGCGCACAAAAGAGAAATTGAAAATCCTGCAAGCGGCTTGGGAAAAATTAGTAAAGAACATCCAAATATAAATAGTGATGTTTCACAATTTTTTGGTATTGGAGGTGTTGTTGCTGCTCCAATAATTGCTAGAGATATGTATCGTAATCATAAAAGAAAAAATAATAATATTTCACCACCTTCTTCAACAGAACAAGAAAGTACAAAGAATAAATAAATAACAACGAAAGAAAAGAAAAATAAAAGAAAAACAATAATGGAAGAAGTGCAAAAACAGCAAAAGAAAAAACAGCAAAAGTCAAGTAAATAAATTTAACTTAAGTGAGAGTGTTTTTTATATAAAATTTCATATAAAATATTTTTTAAACATTTTCAACAAACTTTTTGATAAGCATTTCACCAATCTCTTCTCCTGTGGTTATTTCTGGCATTATCATTCTATATGCGCCGGCACTCCCTAATTTAGATATATCATCAATATTGCTGATTCTCGATATAATCTTCGCCTTTGCATTTGCAGCTCTTGCTGCTACGGTAATCATAATATTCTCAATATCTTCATCGCTACACGCTATAATCTGCTTTGCTTCTTTTATACCCGCAAGCTCAAAACTCTCTTTATCCTTTGGATCTGCTGTTATAACTATAAAACCTCTTCTTCTTAATCTATTTGTGTCCTCTTTTTTTCCAGATATCATAACATATTTAATTTCTGATTTTTCAAATTCCTCTTTTAATGTTTCAGCAAAATTGTTTGAAGGCGCAATAATGATGTGTCCTTTCATTTTTTTTATTTTTTTTAGCATTTTTTTCTCATTTATTCCTACTCTGTTTATTAAATTAAAGAAAAATGCACCAAAAAAAACAGCAATAAAAGCGAAGATAAACCCTCCAACTAAATTTGCAATGAATACATAAGGAGTGTCAATAACGTTATTCGGCAATATGTCAAAATTAATATTTAATGAGCTTAAAAGCAACCAAATAAATGCAATTTCAAATTGTATACCATTATATAATAATAATATTAATGTTAATGCAAAAAGTGTAATGGCAGTAAATGGTAAAATATATATTTTTTTTTGCATAACATCACGTTGGCTTTGATAAACTTACTAATATATTTCCAATCTCTGCTCCTGTAAGAATTTCTGGTATTATGCAAAGTGAAGCACCAGCACGTTTCATTTTATTCATAATATGTATATCATTAGATCTTGTTATTATTTTTATGTTATTATTGAGATGCTTTGCCGTTATTATACCTAATAAATTATTATAATCATTTTTTGTTAAGAAAAGTATTTCAGTTGCATTTTTTATTTTTGCACTATCTAAAATTTCATCTTTTGTAAAATCATTTTTTATTACACGAAATCCTTCTTCTTCGGCAGTTTCTGCGGTGACTGGATTATTTTCTATAATTATAAATTTTCTTTTTTTTGTTGTTAATTCTTTTGCTATTGTTTCAGATAAATCAGAATAACCACAGATTATAACATGATTATTTAATTTTTTGATTGACGGAAGCGAAATACTCAGTTTATAAATAATACTAGTAATTGTGCCTATAAGAATACCTACTACAATAATTTTTATGATTCCTGTAAGTGCAAGTAATGCAGAGAGAAATATAAATTGGCCTTGGCTTAAACTCATTGCAATGCCTCCAATCTTGCTTTCAATGCCTGTTGTATCAAATAAGGATCCAATTACATAATAACTAGAGAGATACTCATTATTGATTAGTTTTGTTAAGAATAAAATCATAAACAATGCATAAAATATTGCAGTTATTGCTAAAATTATAATTATACGAAAAGTAAGTGTTGTTTCATTTAAAAATGAATTGCCTTGATTTTTCATTTGATCAACTTACATTTTACTCCATTACTTTTATTTAATTGATTATTTTTGAAATAATTCTTTTAAGATTTCTTTGCTAGCTGCTTTTTGCGGCATTACTACATAATTTGCCCCTCCTTCTATTAATTTATTTCGTATAAATTCATTGCTTGCCCTAGTTGCTATAAAAATATTTTTATTAAGGTCTCTTGCAGTGAGTGTTGTAAGAAGATTTTTTGCATCATTATCCATTACAATTGCAATCATATTTGCAAATTCTATTGATGCAAAATTAAGTGTCTTACTGCTTGTTGCATCCCCTTCAATTGCTTTTATTCCAAGTTCATCTGCTTTCTTAATTATTTTTGGATCAATATCAATTATTAGGAAAGGAATATTATGTTCTAATAAAATATCACTAATTTTTTGACCTACAATACCATATCCACATATTATTACATGATCTTTCAATTCAGGAAATTTTAAAAGCATCCTATCACCAAATAATATGACATTATATAATTAAATTTATATATTCATTCTATTCCCTTTATTTATTCTGTTGGCAGTGTAAGCTCTTAAGATCTATGTTTATATTAGTCATAAAAATTATAATTTTAATTTATAATAATATAAAAATTATTATAAATATTTTTTATCAAAATATTTTGTTTATTGCTGATAATAGCTCCAGCCAGATTCGAACTGGCGTCTGCAGGTCCAGAGCCTGCCATCCTTGACCACTAGACGATGGAGCTTTTAAATATTAAAATAACAAGGTTTATTATAAAATTTGTATCAATTCTTAAAATATTTTAAGATATTACTATTAAGTTTAATAAACTTTACTTTCAATAATACATATTCTATTATTTTTAAATATATTTATAAGATATATAATAAAAATTATTTATATTTAATATCAGGTTTTATAATGATGAGAATCAACCTATCAATAAAAGAAGAAATTAAAGATATAATTATTGCAGATGTTGTATTAATTATTGCGTTTGCATTTACTTATATACATGGTATATTTGGAATGCAATCTGCTGGGTGGTTTAGCAAGTTTATTTTTATACTTCCAATCATTGCATTTGGAGTTACCTTAAGTTTCATACTTCATGAACTTATGCATAGATTTGTTGCTCAGCATTATGGTGCAATAGCTGGATTTAAGTCATCGAGGATGGGATTAATTGTTACTCTTGCAACTGGATTATTTGGATTTTTATTAGGTATTCCTGGGGCTACAATGATATATGTCCATAATTTTAGTAAGCGTGAGAATGGTATTGTATCTCTTGCAGGTCCATTGACAAACTTCTTCATATTTGGATTGTTTTTTATAATTTATATTATATTCCAGCCTGCTCCAAATAGTTATTTGGCAGATATTATATCATTTACTCTTTTTATTAGCATACTTTTAGCATTCTTTAATATGCTGCCGATTCCTCCATTAGATGGGAGCAAGGTTCTTGCATGGAATCCAATCATATATATAATTACAATGGCTATAATATTTGGGATAATGCTTGAATTTTCAATGCTACCTTTAACTACTTTAGTATATATGATAATGATTGCAATATTTTTCTCATTAATCTATAGGAATTTAATTTTTTAGTTGCTGAAAATTATGCATAAATATATAAGTTTTATCAGTATTATTTATATATTAAATTTTATGTTAATATTATTATTTGTTAATTCATTGTATAATTTATATGTTAATTACTCAAGTGGTAAATTATGGTAGATCTTGGTACAAATAAAACACCTATAGATATTCTTATCTCTTTACTAGAAGAAAAGAAAAAGATGGAATTAAATGATATTGTTACAGCACTTAATGTAAATCCAACGATAGTTGAAAGTTGGATTAAAATTTTGGAAGATAATAATGCTGTAAAGGTTACTTATGAATTTGGAAAGATGTATGTTGAATTGCAAAAAGTAAGTAAAGAATCTGAAAAGTCACAAAAGATACAAACAATAGAAAAAGAGACTGATCTCAAAAATAAAATAATAAATAAAAAAATAGATGTAGAAAGTTATATTGCAAAATATGGGCAAATGAGTGAAGCAATAAGGGAAGCAGAACAGCAGTTTCAACAAAAATTTTCAGATGTTGAAAAGCAGCTTGATGCAATAAATAAAGTTTATAGCATGCTTAATGAAGAAGACAAATATTTCAATAATCTAAGTAAAAATATTGAACTTTTATATAATTCAACTACAAAAAAAATAGATTATTTACAGAGTAAAATAACGAGTATAGATGCCGAAACTATAAATGCTGCGGATAATAAAGTATTAAAGATGAGATCAATTATAAGCGATGCAAATAAAATAGAAGGAGAAATAGAGTTGATTTCAAAGAGTAAAGATAATGCAGTAAATTTTATTAAAAAAGGTATAAAGGAACAGTTTGCTATGCTTGAAAAGGATATTGCAAAAGTAAAGACAAATATTAACAGTGAAATTGCTATATATCGCGATCAGTTGGAAGATAATCTTAAAGAAATTAAGGAAAAGGAAAGGGATATAGAATTTCTGCATAAAGAACTTGTGTCATTCAAGAATGAATCAAAAAGTCTCAACAATGAGTTAAATAAAATGAAAGTGCAATTTAATAATTCATACACAAAAATAAACGACTATATTATATCACACAATGTACCATTAAAACAGGATATAGAAAAGTTAACTAATGAAATTAATAAAACAAAGGAAAGATTTGGGGATATATCTAAATTATATGATAATATAAAAGATAATAAGAATAAGGTAGTTAATTTCAAAGAGGAAATATATCAGATAAAAGCAGAATATGACAAAATTTTTAATGCACTCAAGAATCTACAAGATGAGAAAAATATTGAAGCAAAGCAGATAAATATTGCTAAAATAAATATGAAAATAGAAGATTTAAATAATAAATTAGATAATCTAAATAAAAAATATTTTGATATATTAATTTAAATTGATTAATTTCAATGTTTATTTGTTAAAAAAAGTTAACGGTGTTTAAGAGATGGCTATAAATAAAAAAGATGATGAGATAATTGAACATTATACATTAAGCGCTAATGGATTACCTGTAGTTATAGATATAAAAAACAAAAGCAGTGAATTTGTTCCAATCTATGAAATAAATCTTCCAGGCATAAGCGTTGCAACAAAGTTGCTTATATCATCATTAAGAAATGAATTGTTAACAATGGTGCCTATTGATTTGACAAAAATAGGCGAACACGATTATATCAATGCACTCACGAAAAGGGTATTTGATGCAGGCAAAATTCTTATAAATAAATATCTTCCAGGAACAAATGAAGATACAAAAAATATGTTATGTTCTTATATGCGAAATATAATGATTGGATTTGGCGATTTAGAGGCTCCCTTGGCTGATGAGAATTTAGAAGAAATTGCAGTTAACAGCGGCAATGAATATATATGGGTTTTCCATAAAAGGATAGGATGGTGTAAAACAACATTGAAATTATTAAATGATGAAGCTGTATTTGATGAAGCCGAGATGATAGGTAGGAGGGTAGGCAGAGAAATAAATAATTTGGCGCCTATCATGGATGCTGAACTATTTGATGGATCAAGAGTTAATGCAACATTATTTCCTGTTTCACAGAATGGCAATACAATAACAATAAGAAAATTTCAAAAGAATCCTTGGACAATGCCCGCACTAATAAAGAATGGTACAACCAATCCATATATTGGTGCTTTGATATGGGAATCAATCCAGAATGAAATTAGCCTGCTTATATCAGGTGGAACTGCAAGTGGAAAAACAAGCTTCCTTAATGCTTTAAGTATATTCTTTCCAGCAACGAGAAGAATTGTATCAATTGAAGAGACTAGAGAACTTTCACTCCCAAGTTTTTTTCAATGGATACCAATGCTTACAAGAATGCCAAATCCTGAGGGCAAAGGAGAAGTAAATCTTTATGATCTTATAATAAATTCTTTAAGGCAGAGGCCAGATATTATTGTTGTTGGAGAGGTTAGGGTAGCAAAGGATGCAGAAACACTTTTTGAGGCAATACATACAGGTCATGCTGTTTATAGTACTTTACACGCCGATAATGCAGTTGATACTATAATAAGAATGACTAATCCACCAATAAACACTCCAAAAATAATGCTTAATGCTTTGGGTGGTATTATAGTAACATTTAGGTATAGATCAACAGGGGTTAGAAAAGTATTTGAATTTGCGGAGGTTACAAAGACAGGAGATGCAAATGTTTTATATAGGTGGAATCTAAAGGCAGGTCTATATAATCAAATTGGTGATATGGTTAATTTAATAGATACAATCAGCATGTATAGTGGTTTTACAAAAAAAGAGATAGAAACAAATATTGAAGAAAAAGCAAGCATATTGATGTGGATGGTTAAGCATAATATTTTAAATGTAGATGACTCTGGATTTATAGTATCACACTTTTACAGAAACAAGAATAAAGTCCTTGATATTGTAAAGAATGATTTAGAATTTTCAAAAGATTTATTTTAATTTTATAATAAAATATAATATATAATATAATTATAATAATAAAATATAATAATAAAATCATAATAATAAAAATTAAATAAAAAGAATAATTAAACAAAAATAAATTGATTGATTGGCATGGAAGGAAATGAAGAAAATAATTATCAAAAATTTATTGCATTAATAAATAGTATAAAGGAAACAAAACCAGTAGTAAATATAGAGGTTATAAATATATCAAAAATTTTTAATGTAGAAGGATTGCAATATATTAATTATAATGATATAATACCACAACTTGAGAAAGTAGAGAAGCATAAGTATGTTGCAAGGCCTCAGCCAAAAGAGGCATTGCAGCAAAAACGTGAAGAAATTCAGCCACATATCATTAGTGCAGGACTACAGCAGGCACAGTATGCACAAACTGCACAAGTAAAAGTGATACCACAACCAAAACCAAGTGTAAATGCCAAAAAAGAATTTGGACATATATTAAACAAATTTACTTCATTTACAGAACATATGAATGAAAATAAACAGCAAAGAAAGATAGTAAAAGTAAAAATAAATATAAAAGATTTAGTCTTGCCAAGTCTCTCTATTTCAGATCAAATATCTGAATTAGAAAGAATAATAGAAGGTTTAAACGAGCACGTATTTGATAATGAACATATTGAGATAGTTGCAGAAGAGGTATATGGGCTTCAACAATATATAAACATTGGCAAAAAAGCAAAGGGCAAGAAGCAACAGGTACCAGAACTTGAGCGCTCTTTAGAAGAATTAAGGGATCAGAGACTTACAGATGCAGTGTCTTTGCTATCAAAATATAATGCATCTGCTGGTGGTTCTTGATGTTTTTTAAGAAAAAGAAAATCATTATAAATGGCAAGGAAATTGAATTGCAGCAAAAGCCTTTTTTCTTTAAAAAACCTAAAATCTTTAATTCAAAGAAGCAGCCACAGCGGCCATTCCAGCAAATGCCACAAGTGAAACAGCCACAACAGCAGCCACAACAGCAACAGCAGTATACTAATACAATAAATACTGATTCAACAATACAAAAAAATATTCAACCTCAAAACAAACCAATGCGATCAAAATCATTGTTTTCTTTTTTATCAAGAAAAGCTGGCAATGGGGAATCTATCAAAATAAAACCAATTCCACAAGCTCCACATATTGAAATACCAAAACCAAATGTTGAAAAAGTTGCAGAGCATCCATCATTGCAGTTTGGTGTGCCCAAACCACAAAAAGAGACTTTCTTCATTAAATATGCTTATAAAATTATTTCAAAACATAAAGGCCTTATAGATGCCTTAAGGGAGCAAAAAATTACTCCACCTGAATTTGTCAAAAAAATATTGATAAACTCTTTAATGATAGGTATATTAGTAATAATTATATTGCTTATTCTACTTCCAAATTTTGGTATAAGCACTATTGATAGTGCTGTTCTTGCAGTTGCTCTTGGATCTGTGTTGATGTTTACTTCTTTTCAATCTTCAATAAAATCGCCACTGATGAAAAAGATTCAAGTTTCAAAACATGCAGAAAAAGATATTTTATTTGCCGCACGTGAAATTATTATTTCACTTAGATCAGGCATGCCACTCTTCAATGCTATTGTTTCAGTAAGCCAAGGTTATGGTGATTCAAGCGTTGGTTTCAAACATATTGTTGAAAATGTTCAATTAGGCATACCGCTTCAAGATGCGATTGATGATGCAATAACAAATTCTAAGAGCACTTCATTTAGGAGGCTCATGATACAAGCCTCCATGAGCATAAGGATAGGCTCAGATATAATTGCTGCACTGCAAACTGTTATTAATCAGCTTTCAGAAGAAAGGGTTATAGAGTTAAGAGCTTACGGACAGAGGCTCAATGCACTTGCCATGTTCTATATGCTCTTTGGTGTTATATTGCCAAGTATGGGTATAGCCGTAGCAACGATATTAACAACCTTTATTCCAATAATAACAATTAATGTAACAATGCTTGCGTTTGGGCTGTTTGGAATTTTATTCTTGCAATTTATGTTTCTGCAGATGGTTAGAAGTGGCAGGCCTATATTCAGCATGTGATATTTATGAGAAGTATTAAAATTGTAGGTCTTGAAAAATATATATCAAGAGGGTTTGCAAGAAAAATCTCAAATGAGTTGGATCTTGCAAAAATAAAAATAAGTGTAGATGAATTTCTCAATATTGTAATGTTTCCTGCGCTTGTAATTCTAATAATATCTTCAATACTTTTTAGCTTTGCAGGAGTTGAATTTGCGCTTTCTATATTCTTTGGTATTATTATAGCAATTGTATATGTTGTTTTTATTTATCTGGTGATTGAGTATAAGATTGATCAAAGAAAAACAAAGCTTGAGCAGATGCTTCCCGACTTCTTCCAGATTGTTGCTGCAAATCTTAAAGGTGGAATGCCACTTGACAGAGCAATGCTTCATGCAGCGAGATCAGAATTTTCCTTCCTAAGCGCCGATATAAAAGAGATGAGCCAAATGGTGTTTGGCGGAGAGACTCTTGAAAATGCATTGCGGGAATTTTCTAGGAAATATAAATCAACACAACTTCAGCACTCAATAAAAATGATAATAGAAGCCATAAAATATGGTGGTGCAATGGCAGATTTAATTCTTCAATTATCAAAAGACATGCGTGATCAGCAGATAACCCAAAAGAGCGTTGCAGGTCAAATGACAATGTATTCAATTTTCATTGCCTTTGCAGGATTGATAATCGCACCTGTGCTTTATGCACTTACAACACAGATGATAACAATAACAACTTCTGTGTGGAGCGGCATATTGGCATCAAATCCAAATGGTTTGCCAACAATGGGGATGTCTTTCCTAACACCAACACCTCCTCAAATAACTGTTCCAGATTATAGAATGTTTGCATACATTGCAATAGTTATAACTACTGCTTTTGCAAGTTTAATTATGTCTGCAATATCATCAGGTTCAGCATTAAAAGGATTAAGAATGCTGCCCTTATTTATTATTATTGGATTGCTGATTTATATTGGTGGAAGTGCTATAATAAGTTCAATGTTTAGCGGTTTAGGTGGAATTTAAATTTAAAATAAACTTAAAATTCAAAAATTTTAATAAAAAATAAAAAGGAAAATATATAAATATAAAAATATATAAATATAAAACAAGATAACAGTATTAATATATAATTAGTATAATTATTACTATAAATAATATATAATTTAATATATAATTAAAGCAAGTATTATATTATATATTTTAATAAAAAAAATAAAAAATAAATTTAATAAATCAAATAATGCAAATAAATAATTATTTAAAGGTTTTGAGACAAATTTGAGTATGATTTAGATGAAAAATAATAAGAGTTCGCAGAGCTCTATAGAGTATCTAATTACATATACAATTGCAATATTGATAGTTGTACTTATTTTAACTGTTTTAATAAATATTATTTTTAAGCCTGCGCCCCAGCAAACGCTTCCATCTATATGCAATATCAATCCTAGTTTTCAATGTGCTGGTGCGATGCTTGTAAATAGTACTTCAACTACTCCTGCAATATATTATCTTGAGTTCACAAATAAAATGTCAGAGCCGATTTTATTATCATCAAGCGCCCTAAATCTCACATCTTTAGGTACGAGCTCAAGCATTTCTGTCAAGGGAAATTGCTATCCAAGCTTTGTTGCATCTGGGGGCGAAGTGATATGCAAAGTTTTACTCAACAGCACTACCGTTCCTTCAACTGGTACAAAAACAACAAGTAATTTTGCGCTGAGCTATCATATATGCAGTAATTTAAGCACATCAAGCTGTTCACAAACGACTTATACAACATCAGGTTCATCTATTCAAACAGTTGGTCCATCAAAGACAACATTCTATTCTGTTGCGATCAATATTGAAGGAGTTAATTCAATTGGTGCAGTAGTGAGCACTAATGGCAGTGTTCTAATAAATGGTGTTCCATATATTAATGGGCAGAATGCATTAATAACTAAAGCTGGCAATTATAAAATATATGCGACTCCGCCAAATGGATTTAATTTTACATCTTGGTCATTAACTTCTCCAAACTCCTTGCTGTCCTCAACTACCAGTCAATCCACAACAATCACAATAAATTCAAATTCAACATTAACAGCAAAGTTTACAAAAATTGTTGTCATTTCTTATTATAATCTAAATGTGTTTGCTAATTTAAGTGTTGGTGGAATTGTAGCCCCGTCAAGCAATAGATATAAGGAAGGTTCAATAGTAACATTGAGCGCACTTGCAAATAATGGCTACTATTTTACAAATTGGATTGGTTCTGGTTCAGGAAGCTATAGCGGTACAAGCAATACTCCAACAATAACAATTAATAATAATATTAATGAAACTGCAACATTCAAGCCTTTCAATCCTGTTTATGTAACATTCAATTCTGAATCCAATCCAACCATGCAGGATACTGGAAGTGCTACTATATTAGATGTTGCCGGAATTCTTTTTACTCTTTCAAACTTCCCAAAAACAATAATATTTGCCCATAATTCTATTATAACTTATAAGTTTGAATCGCCAATTGCAGGCGCATCTTCAACTCAATATGTATTCAATTATATTGTACCTGATTCTGGATGTACAACAGATGGATTAACACAGCAGAGCGGTTCATTTACTGCATCATCAAACTGCATTGCAAATGCAAACTACACAACTCAATATTATCTTACTACATCATCTTATCCATCAAGCGAAGGAACAGTAAGCCCATCAAGCGAATGGGTTAATTATGAAAATACAGTTGCATTATCTGCAACCCCAGATTCAGGTTATGTGTTTACTGGTTGGCAGTGCACTGGCAGTGGCTGCTATAACGGCAATAATGCAATAGATACATTAACAATTGATAATCCAATTACAGAAACCGCGACATTCAATATTCCATTAGCTGTTTCCATAAGCCCATCAAGCGCAACACTTGATCAAGGCCAAAGTATTACAATTGATTCATCACCATCTGGGGGCAAGCCTCCATATTCTTATCAATGGTATGAGCAAGCGCCA
>JAJZYD010000022.1 GCA_021806095.1 Microcaldota archaeon | reverse complement strand
AGAATTGCTCTCTTATTAATGTACCACCATAAATTTGACTAAAAGATGTAATATACCATTCTGCTTTATATGATCTGAGTTTCTGCATGCGCCATTTATACATAAAGTCCATAACCAGCATATCATTTTCAATGGTGAAATATACCATCATATCATATTTGCCTTTCAACATTGCAACAAGAAGCACTCTTTGATCATTTTCAAATGCCTCTTTTATTTCATCAATTTTCGGAATCTTATCCTCAAATTTTATAAAAGCAATATATCTAAGGAAACCTAATTTTTTTAGATTTACTTGTGCAGTATACTTTATATCAAAGCTTCTATTCAATTTCTCTATCCTATTTGCTACTGTTACTTCTGATAATCCTACCAATTCAGCGATCTTCTTCCTTTCCATCTTATTATTCATGCTTAAACAACGCAATATCATACTATCTGTTTTTGATAATGTGGAGATTGCCTCTAATGCACCTATTGTTTCTTTTGAAAGTTGAAGCGTTTCAAGCTTCCTTGATAATGCGGCAACAAATACTCCACTTTTATTTATCTTGCCAACATAATATGTTTTTATTACATTCTTGTCTATCTTAGGATCATGTACTTTATAATAGGAGTAAACATAATAGCCGCCCCGAATATATTTCAAGGTTAAAGGCTCTTCATGCTCTATTCTAAGCTGCTCAAATACTTCCTGTATCTTTTTTGGTACTTCCATTTTGTCATTTTTTATAGTTATAATAATTAAATAACAATTATAAAATATATAAAAATAAATAATAATTAATACAACAACAAATACATAAATACAAACAAATATTAATATAAATAATATTAATATAAATATTAAGGAACATTGAAAGTTTGTTTACATAGCTTAATCGCTTCTATTGCTGCATCTATATCATTTTCATCATTGTAAAGATAAAAGCTCATCCTGGCTAATGCAGGTTCATTAAGTACATTATTTACAAGAGGCATTGCGCAATGGTGCCCTGCCCTTATTGCAATTCCCTCTTTATCAAAGATTGTTGCTATATCATGAGGATGCACGCCTTTTATAGAGAAAGATACTATTCCAGAATGTTTGCTTTTTTCAACTGGTCCATAAATTTTAACATTCTTTATTTTGCTCAATTTTTCTACAGTGTATTGTGTTAATTCTTCTTCATGCTGCTGTATCTTCTCCATTCCTATTTTATTAAGATAATCAATTGCAAGCTTTAATGATATTGCACCTTCAATATTTGGAGTTCCTGCTTCAAACTTCCAGGGAATATCATTTGGTACAAAATCTTGATAACTAACACTTAATATCATCTCACCTCCTCCAAATAATGGGGGCATATCTCTTAAGATTTCTTCTTTTGCATAAAGCACACCTATACCTGTATAAGCAAGCATCTTATGTCCTGAAAAAGCAAGAAAATCACAATCTATATATTTAACATCTACAGGCATGTGCGGCACTGACTGTGCTCCATCAACAAGCACTTTTGCACCGGCATCATGAGATTTTTTTGCAAAGCCCTTAATATCAATAATATTGCCAAGAACATTTGAGCATTGGCTTATTGCAACAAGCTTTGGCTTAGTCTTTAACTTTTCTTCAAAGCTGTCTTTATCCAAAGTTCCTGTTTCCTTATTCACTTTAACATAATCAAGGATTGCTCCCTTCCTTTTAGCAAGCATCATCCATGGCAATAGGTTGCTGTGGTGCTCAAGTTCAGTTACTAAAATATGATCATTTTTCTTTATATTCTGTTCACCCCATGTTAATGCAACTAAGTTGATTGACTCTGTTGTATTTCTTGTGAATATTATAGTGCTTGGCGAAGGAGCATTGATAAATTCTGCAATTTTTTCTCTAGAAGATTCATAAGCATTTGTTGATTCTTCTGCAAGCTTGTATGCTCCTCTATGTACATTAGCATTATATCTTCTGTAGAAATTTGATACACCATTAATAACTGAATTTGGCTTTTGTGATGTTGCTGCGCTGTCAAGATATACAATCTTCTTGTCATTCATTTTTCTTGATAATAAAGGAAAATCCTCTTTTATTAATTTAACATTAATTGCTTTCATAAAATCACTTTTTTTCTAAATGTTAATATAACAAAATAAATTATTGAAAAATAAAAGCATTATAAATATAATAATATATGTCAAAATAAAAAATTTATATATTATATATTATTCTGGGATTCATATTCATCAATAGGCATACTTGGCTCATCAATATGCTGCGGTATAATTTTATTATTTAAGCCTGCTGCTTTTTCAATTTCGTTATCATCAAGCGGTATAATTTTTATATAGTCATTCCACCATTGATTTTTACTGATTCTTCTTCTCTTATCTATTAAGATTGCTTCCCCAATTCCTGCGTTTTCTATATATGCAGATTCAAAAATAGAGAGATTAAAAAGTTTTGCTATATTATTAAGATTATCCGAATCTTGGTAATTGTGTATTATCTTGACAGCGCTTGAATTAATGAATGCAAGAGGTGCATCTGAAACCTGCTGTGTTGCAAATAATAATCCAAATCCATACTTTCTGCCCTGCCTTGCAATCCTGCTTATCAAAGGTTCATAATCTTCACTTTCAAACTTCTTTGTTTGTGTTGTGCGCCATGCTTCATCAACAAGTATAAGAAGCCTTAAGGAAGAATTAAGTTCTTGCTGCCTATTAAATAGCTCATATATCCTTTCAAGGATTGTATGTACTGCAAGCTCTTTCTCACTTTCATTAAGCCCAGATAAATTAACAATATTATTGCCTTTTAAAAGATTATCCCAAAATTCTTTTGGCTCTTTTCCAACAATTCTCTGTATTGCTCTGAGCCTCTGGCATATAAGCTCATTTTTGCTGCTCTTTGATAAATCTATAAATATATTGAGAAGCTTTGGTATTTTTCTCTCTTTATAATATTTCATTACAATGCTCTTTACTTTTGTTGCCTGTAAGGATGTGAGCTGGGCGCAGGTTATTAAACTATCTGCAGCCATGCTAGCCCTTTCTTCAGGTGTCAATCCATTGAGCTTGAAAGGATTAATTTTAAAGTCCTTGCCCGCATGCCACACTGTTAAATTTATACGTTCTGCAAATTGTTCATATTCTCCATTGTAATCTATAATCAAGAATTTTATATTATGATTTAGGAAGGCGCGCACTGCAAATGTTGTGCTTGTTACTGATTTTCCAAAGCCTGAGCTGCCTATATTGAGCACATTGTAGTTTGGTTCATGTAAGTAGTCAACAACTAATGGTGCATCCTCTCCAACATCTACAATCTTTCTTGTAAACTGTATTGAATTATATCTGCCCTTATTTTCTAAATAATGAGGTACATCAATTTTGTGTTTATAAGATAAGCCTAACGGAATACCTTCTTTGCTTGATTTAAGTGTTTCTGTCATTTTATTAATCTGTATTGGTTTTGGTATCTTTGAATAATAATTATCTCTAAAAAGTAATATAGGAAGAAATACTCCAATAAAGAAGAAAATGCCTAACATTGTAATTAATGTATTTAGTACAAAATGCGGCGCAATATCAAACATAAAGAACAGAATGCCAGAAAAAGGAGCCATAATAAGCAGTAGTATAAAATCCCACACTCCTATGATCAGAATATTCTGGAAAAATTTATTTGAATTTGACCAAGATATTTGGGGTGTGCCGCGATATAATTTAGAGTGCAATTCCAACATTGCATCTTCGAAAGAGATTTCCTTTTTCTCTCCTATTGATATTATATTGTTATCACCAATAGAAGTTTCTTCTCCAATTTGCATGTATAAATTAGAATAAATAATCTTTTATCCTTTTGCATTAAAGTTTTAACAACATGAGCAGGAAATCCTACATCATTTATCAACAGGAGAATGTCACAACTTCTGAAGTTCTTCTATTTCATTATTCAATTCTTTTATTTTGTCTTTTAATCCTTTTATCTCTTTTTTAAGTTCTGAATTAGTTTTTTTAAGTGCTTTATTCTCTTTTTCTAATTCATTTATTTTCTCTCCCATTTTTTTAAGCAACGAATCTATATCATCTTTACGCAATACTATCTCAATAGTATTTTTAGGTAATGAAGCTAATTGATTATTTATATCTTCTTTGTTTACCATAAAATCACCATTTATATAATCTCTTGTGGATGCTTATACTTCTATTATATTAATAATAAAAAATATAAAATAAACAAAAAAAATAAAATAATTTAAATTTAAAATATTTACTGAAGCTCTCCGACTCTTCTTTTCTGTGCTCTTTTCAATCTTTTGCGCCTTTTCTTCTTCCATTTCCAGCGCATTCTACCTTTTTTCTTCCATTTTCTAGGTATACTTCCCAAAATAGCACCTTATTTATAAAATTATTAAATACAAATTCTACAGTTCGTAAAATCCTAATAATATACATTATTAATGATTATATACTTTTGCTTTTTCATTTATTATTAATTTTTATCTTTTTATTTTAATTTCTTTTAGAAACCTTTTTAATACTTTTTATTGAATGGTTATATGGTGATTGTATGGTTTTTGTAGATCCATTAACTATAATGTTAATAGCAGTAGCAGCTAGTGCTTTGCTTATTGCGCTATATTTTATAGATATAGTAAAAGGAAAACGTGTTGATGATCTGGTTGTTCCTGGTTTTGTTATCGGATTATTTAATTTTATAAGCGGATTCTTTATGTCTTTTGCATGGCCATTTCCGGGTGCTATGAGCGCTTACAATATGCTTTTTGGAGATCCTCTATTATTCCTTGGCTTAATAATGATGTCAGCTGCGGTAATGTATTATAAAAAGACAGATATTAAAATACTCTCAATGTTTGGATTCCTAATAGGTATATATTTATTGGTTGAAACTTATGCTATTGCAGCACTGAATCTAGAATCAGGAATACATTTCCTGCCCTCTTTTGGCTTCTATCTATTTTCTGCATTAGCTGCAATATTCTCACCATTAATTTATATAAACCCTAAAAAGAATGGTAAATATATATATTATTTCTTAGCGTGTTTGCTTATTATATCAGCATTATTAGCGCTATTTATAGGTGTTACTGGAATATATGAGCATTTAGTGTCTCCACCTTAATTTTGTATATAGTGGGTTCATCTAATAAAAGTATGTTAGTTTGCATTCGCTTTAATCTAGTGTGAAAAATTACCAGATTGACACATGATAGAAGCTCCGTATGAAAGGGTAGGGTAGTTTATTAAATTAGAAGATACAGGTAGATACATTCATAAATATTTCTATATAAAAATAGATATATGCCAGGGTGGCAGAATCTGGTAACGCGCCGGTCTTGAGTTTTTAAAATATCAAGAGCTGAGCTAAGCGATGATGCAACAAGCAAACCGGTGTCCGCAAGGACTTTAGGGTTCAAATCCCTACCCTGGCGCATATCACAAAATGTATAGCAGAAAATCTATCTCTTTCAAGGGTTGGATGAAGGTGAAATTACAGAAATTTATATATAACTAAATACAAGTTGTAAAAGTAGAATGCAATTATGAAAATATTGTACTTTAAATTATAGGTTTTTTAATCAAATAATCTTCAATTTCTTTCCAATTTTTCATATAAATTATATTCTTATATTTTGATGTTAGTTCATTCAAACGTTTAATATTCCAAGGTTTTGATAATACAATTAATGTAGATTTTTTTGGAAATATATGAATTAAATTACAATTATCATCAATATGAATTTTAGATACATATTTTGCTTTTTGCTTTTGTGTGTTTAAATGTGTTAAATTATTGTATGTTATTTTGTTTTTTAAGAACCATTTTTTTATTTGTTCATCTTTGGCAACAGTTGATGTTAATATTGTTATTTTATAATATTTATGTAATTTTTTAAGTATTCTAGGAATATTTGAATTAATTAATTTAATTTTATAATAATTATAATTATTCCATGCTTTCCTACGATATTCTTCCATTTGTTCTTCTGTTAAACCATAATATATTGTTTTATTTTCTATAAGTTCTTTATCTTGTTTTGATAATTTCATATCTTTTAATATTAATTTATTTACAAGTTGTGTTAAATTCGCAATCGTATCATTAAGATCTATGCTAATTGTATTTTTCATTTTATTCACTAAATATATAAAATTAAAGATATTTAAATATTACTATTCGAGATTATTTCTAATAAACATAATTTTATATTTTAAATTTTTTTAAGATGAAAATATATTAAAGTACAAATAATGTACCAACTTCCTTTCCATTTATTGCATTTTTTAACATATTTTTTTTCCTTAAATTTATTATTTTTACATTAATATTATGGTCTTTTTTCATCAAACTTTTTATTGAATTAATCTTTTTAATCATGCCTCCATTTATATCAATCTTGTTGCTCTCCCAAAATCGTATATTGTTTATATCGCTTATTTTTAATTTTTTTATTACATTGCCATCCTTGTCAAATATTCCATCAACATCGCTTCCAAAAATAAGTGTTGATGCATTGAGTTTATGTGCTAATACTGTTGCAATATCATCTCCAGATATTGGAGCACCACCTCTTGTTAAATCAAAAGCATAATCACTATGCACTACAGGAATGAATCCTTGTTCTACAAATTTTTTTATGTGTTTTAATTCTATATTTGACAGAACTCCATCTTTTGATGACATAAGCCCAGCTAAAGATAAGTGAATAGCAGGATGACCATTCTTAACCAATTCATTAACAAACAATATTGCATTTTTTGCGACTTTTCCATGCAAATATGCCCATTCATGCTGATTATTATTCAGATTAAATAATTTATATTTTTTTGCTATACTATGACCTATATAACCTGCACCTACTACTATCACTAATTTTTCCTTTTTTGGAAGCTCATCAGCAACAATTTTTGATACTCTTTTTATATATGATTTTCCAGTGCTCTTATTGCTAAAAGCAGATCCTCCTATTTTCAATATTATCATACAAAAGCCTAATGTATTAAAGAAACTTCTATTTTGCTTCCGTTTTCTACACTTATTTTTTCAAGTTCAGTTGATATATTTTTATAATATAATTTCAATGCATCTACATCTGCTGTTGTATACTTTTCTTTTAATTTTTTTTCATTATTTTCTATATCTCCAAATTCATTTTTAAATTCATTTTGATTTATTAAAACATAATGCACGCCGTCTTCATTAACTATCTTATTTATTTCAAGATTATCTATTATCGTCATAAAGGGATATATATTTACTTCTATTTTTGCTACTTGTCCGTTATTCACAGATGCTAAGACAAAAGAATTGAATGATTGAAATTCAATTATTCTTGTATTTAGATCCAATCCAGTTTCTTCTTTAAATTCTCTTTTTATTGCATCAATCGGTTTTTCTTCTTTTTCTATATGTCCACCAGGTATTGTTAACTTATTTGGTTCTATATCATCATCATTTGTTCTTTTAAGATAAAAGACTCCAGGATTTACCATTTCATTTACCTTTCTATATAAACAAAATATACCAACAAGTTCCTGTTTTTGTTCATTTTTGATTTGTTTTTCTTCAGTTGCCATAAATTTCACACATCTTTTCTAATAAATAATATTATAAATACAATAATATATTCGTCAAATGCATAAATATATTAGTTTTTTCTTTATCAAGCTTTTAAGCTGTGGTGGAATTGTATGCAACAATGCAGCAAATAGATGCTAAACTAATCTCCAAAATATTTAATAAACTTTTCTTAACATACTAATATGTTGTCTAATCATGATATCTCAACGAATATAATATAATTTTTATTAAATTTAATATTTTATAATAATATAATAAAGTGATTTTATGGAAAATGAAATAAAAAAAGTAGATGTTGATGTTGATCTAAATCCTTCAAAAATAAAGCCTTTTACAAAAAGTGAAATAATGTTAAATATAAAATTAAAAAATAATACTTTACAGGATTTATATTGGGGTGAATGCGACATTGTTGTTGCATCTCCTCTATCGCTTGCCAACGATATAGAATTAAATACTGGTAGATTGCGAGTTGGGATTATAAAATCGTCAAGTGAAATGAGCAAACAGGCAAAATTATATACGCGCCCAAACAATTATCCGGATGAATATAAATTCAAAATCATTGCATATTTTTATGATGTTGACGGTGCAATAGCTGAAAGAGTAGAAAAAAATATATCAATAATGTGTATAGAAGAAAAAAATAGTATAAGCGCCAACAATGTATAAATATATTATTATTTTATTATTTAAGGTAGTTCACTTATAAGATGAAGAATATGTTTATTGTTTTTGAAGGTATTGATGGTTGCGGCAAGACAACACAGCTTAAGCTTACTTCAAAGTTTTTAAAAGAAAAATATCCTAATTATAAAATAGTTGTTACAAAAGAACCAACAGACAGCATAATAGGTTCACTGATAAAAAATATAATAAATAATAATATCAATATTGATCAATTGGCAATGCAGCTGCTCTTCACAGCAGATAGGGCTGAACATGTTGCAGAAATAAGAAAGATGCTTGATAAAAATGCAATTGTATTGTGCGACAGGTACATGTTTTCAACTTTTTCATACGGTGCATCAAAAATGCTTGATGTTGAATTTCTAAAACAGGCAAACAGAAAATTTCCCATTCCTGATATGACATTCATTTTTGACGTTGATCCAAAAGAAGCTATAGGCAGAATATTAAAAAGATCCAACAATGTTAGTGAAAATAAGATGTATGAAAAACTTGATATCTTAAATGCGGCGCGCCAAGAATTTCTTAAAATGAAAGAGCAATTCAGTAATTATTACATAATAAAAGGGGATAACTCTATTGATAAAATAAATAAAGAAGTTATATCAATCATAGAAAAAAAATTAAAATAAACAATAATTAAATATATAAAAAGTAAATAAGATTATAAAATTATAAGATTGTTATATATAGAACTGTTATTTATATAATTTTATATTGCCTTAAATCTATTTTATTTATAGTCCAAAAAGTTTAAAAGATCTTCTGAATTTACAACTACAATGTTTTTGTCAACATTTCTTAAGATCGTTGTCAATATATTATTATATTCTCTTCTTATAAGTACTATCAAAGGTAAGTTTTTGGCATTTTTATTATATGCTTTATGAATTACAGATATAATATCTGGTTGGTCGTCAAAGACTATATTAGCATTCAATTCTTTTATTTTGCTACCTTTATTGCCATTTACTTTATGGATATTCTTTGGATTGATATTTATTCCATATCTATTCATCAGGTTTGATAGCCACTTCTCATTTACGCCTTTGTTTTTTGTTACAATGTTAATCTCAGTACCAACTTCTTGCATTTGCCTCATAACATTTATGACGTTCTCATCTAATGTATATTCATTAAGCAGAGATTTATGAAATTCTTTGCCTCTTAGCAGAAGCTGTGCAGCATTAAAAAGCGTTTCTTTAAATATGCTATTGCACATACCAGGATCTTGTTTTCCAAACTTTGAATTAAACTGCGCTGTGATATCATCCATTATGCACCCATCCAAATCAAATACCGCAACCTTATATTGCCGCTTTTGGCCTATTGTTTTTTCCATGCAACCATATATTAATTATTTTTCTGTGCTTTATGTGTAGTATATAATGATATGCAATACGTTTAAATACTATTATCGTATTATACAAATGACGAATTAAGAGGTTGAGAAAAATTTGAATTAATAACCGTTGAAAATATAATATTATAAATATAAATAAAACAAAAAAAGAAAAACAAAAAAAAGAAAATTATAAATAAATTTTATGGTAAATAATCCTTCCTTGATATTTTATCTTTAATGTAATCATCAACAAATGTTAATCTTGGCCCTTGCAGTGTATCCTGCTCAAGCTTTAATTTTGTTTTTAACACTTTCTTTAACTCTTCAACCCATTCTTTATGCTTATTAATCCAAGAATACTGCAGCATTTCTTGTGCTCTCTTTAAGTCAACATCTGTTGCTTTAAGTGTCATTTTTTTAAGGAATTCATACTTTTCAATATCCGACATTGTTACTCCTATAAATCTTGCCTCTGGAGTTGCAATATCTTTGCTTATATAGGCAAGATTCATGCTCCCTGTTTTTATCGTCCAATAAATATACCATCCCCACGCATCTCCATCATTAAACACATATATTGGAAGCTTCATATCAGCAAGTTTTCTTATAAGCCTTCTTGTCCCTCTTGCAGCCTGGCCCTGCGGTGTAATTAATATGCAGTTGTCCTTTTTCCAAAATTGGTCTTCATTGAGCCTCTGCCAAAGCGCATCCTTCTCAACAATGAGCACATACTTTGCTTTTACATCGACAAATTCAATATCATTGTCAACATCGCTTGGTATAGCCCAGCCGCTTCTTCCTGTTTTGCTTCCATCAATTTCTATTTTTTCTCCTCCAAATTTATCAACAATGCGGACATTTCCAGCAAGCACCCCTTTTCTATTGGCATTGAGGTTTAAATCCTCTCTTTTTAGGTTTAATGAAGCTTCAATATCTTCAATTAAGGGATTTGATTCTGCCTGCTCGTTGAATATATTTTCATCAACATCTTCCCCAAGCGCATATTTGAGCTGGTAGAAAAGGCCCCTTATAGATGTATGCAGATTCTCCTTAATGAATTTATGGCATTTCGAGGCAATTGCGATTGATTGCATAAATTTTTTTGTTTGGGCAACATTGATAAAGTTGCGCTCCTCAACAGCATCTCCGAGCGTAAGATAGCCCTTCTTGTCATCATATATTATATTTGAGCGCGTTCTTGCAGCTGTTTTGAATTTGGGTGGATTCATTGAATGAATATCATTTATTATATTCTTTGCAAAAAGTTCAAGCTCCTTTTCAGCTTTTTTTTCATTCCCAGAAACCATCCTATCGCCACTCATCTTTATTATTTTTTTTATTCTTTAATGCTCATGCTATTCTGCAGCTATGCAGTTAATGATTCTGCTATTTTTGTTTATTTATATCATTGATACTTTTTGAGTTCATTTATTATTTCATCCCTTCTCTTTGTTTTCTTCAATGCATATGTCATTACTTCAGCAAGATTCTTTACAGGTACAATTTTTACACTTTTCTTTTCTTTATCTGTCATAAATACATCATTCATGTTGCTTGCTGGTATAATAATTGTTTTGATACCATCTACAATTGCTGCCTCTACCTTTTGGGTTACTCCACCTACTGGAAGAACCTCACCTCTTACAGACAATGATCCTGTCATTGCAACCGATTGATCAACTGGTATATTTTCCATTGCACTGATTATGCTTATTGCAACTGCAATGCTTGCACTATCGCCCTCAACTCCCTCATATGTCTGCAGGAATTGAACATGCATATCATATCCTACAGTGTCCTTGCCAAGGTGCTTTTTTATTATTGCGCTCACATTCTTGACTGCCTCTGTAGCAATCTTGCCAAGCTTGCCTGTAGGTATAAATTTGCCCTCAGCTCTTGAGCTTGCTGGTGTGACTTCAGCAACAATTGGCATTACAATGCCAGATGAAAGATAGCTTGAGCCCATGACAGCGAGCCCGTTGACTTTTCCTATGCTAAAGCCCCTTGTCCTAAATACACTATAATCCTTCTTAAATTCAACTACTTGTGAGACCATTTGAGCTTCTATAGGATTTGCGAGCTTTCTTGCATCCATGACCTCTTTGGCGGTTACAATATTTTTATTTCGTTCAACTGCAAGATCGCCGGCAGCTCTTATCAAGCCGCCCAAATCTCTTAATATAAGTGTATACTTTCCTTTTCTTCCGCTTCTCCTCATTGCCTCTTCAAGCACCATCTCAACTGCGCTTGCATCAAAATCAGGAATCTTCCCATCCTTTTTGACCTCTTGTGCTATAAATTGAATAAATTTTTCTGTATTCTTTGGTGTTGCATTAATTGACGAATC
The DNA here is from genome assembly GCA_021806095.1 of Microcaldota archaeon. GTDB lineage: Archaea > Micrarchaeota > Micrarchaeia > Micrarchaeales > Micrarchaeaceae > JAJZYD01. The sequence goes on along the minus strand of JAJZYD010000022.1, from coordinate 149 downwards.
CATATAAACTTCATATCCATATCCTCTTATCCTAGATCTTAATGCGGGGTGCATATTTTGTATATCTTGAACATTGCCCGCAGCAACAAGTATAAAATCACATGGCACAGGTTCTGTTTTTACAAGCGCTCCAGAGCTCATTTCACTCT
>JAJZYD010000021.1 GCA_021806095.1 Microcaldota archaeon | reverse complement strand
TTATATTAATAAAAAATTCTCATTTCAAAATCCACTTATTGCAAAAATACCAATAAATGAAGGGTGTTTGGGATTTTGTACATTTTGTGAAACAAAGTTTGCAAGAGGTGCGCTTAATAGCTTTTCAGAAGAATTAATTCTAAATGCAATTGACATGAGTGTAAAGAAAGGTGCTGTAGAAATTCAATTGACATCTCAAGATACTGGTGCTTATGGTGTTGATAAAAAAACAGACATAATAAAATTAATGAAGAAAATAAAAGCGCTTGATTCATTTAAGAGCATAAATCAAAGCCAAAATAAAAATAAAAATCAAGAATGCATGATAAGGATAGGGATGATGAATCCAGAGCACATGTTTGATATTGTTGATGAATTTTTGGAATTGATTGATGATAAGCCATTCTATAAATTTGTGCATCTCCCATTACAATCCGGCAGCAACAAAGTGCTCAAGGATATGCACAGAGAATATACAAATGATAATTTTATTCAACTTGTTAAAAAAATTAGAAATCGCATTCCTTCCATCACATTAGAAACAGATATTATTGTCGGATTTCCAACAGAAAGTGATGAGGACTTTAATGAAACATTAAAACTTGTAAAGGAAATAAAAGCAGATATTGTTAACATGAGCAAATTTTGGAAGAGAGAACATGCACCTGCCGCTAAGCTAAAGCAACTCCCTAATGAGGTTATTGCAGAGAGAAGCATTGAGCTCGCAAGAGTCGTTAGAAAAATTCAAAAGGAAATAAATGAGACATTTATTGGTAAGGTTATTGAAGCAACAATAACAGAAGAGGATAAATACTCATTTGCAGCAAGAAGCGAATCTTACAAAAAAATAATAATAAAGAAAACAGATGATAACGCAGAAAACCTTAAGCTTGGAATGAATTTAAATATAAAAATAAAATCTGCCACTGCAAATGTGCTTTATGGAAAAGCAAGCAAGTAAATAGATTATTAATTTTTTTTATTGTTTAATATAAATAATATTCTTTAAAATATTGTGATTTGATGTATTCAAAAGATTTGCAAGAAATGTTTGATGCAGAGCATATTAAACCTGGTGACATAATAAAAATTGAATGGCAGGGCAATGTTCTGGAAGGTGCACTCATGCCAAAATCAGAAGCAGGAAGCGAAGATACAATAATATTAAAATTAAAGAATGGTTATAATATTGGTGTCAACTACCATAATATTAAATTGAAGAAAATTTCTTCAAAGAAATTAAATAAATTTCCTTTTTCAAATTATATACCAAATCCAGAACTTCCAAATATATCTATTATATGGACTGGGGGAACAATAGGAAGTAAAATTGATTATATAATAAGCGGAGTATCAATGACTGTTAAGCCGGAAGAACTTTTATATTATATTCCAGAACTTGCAAAGATTGCCAATATAAATATAATACCTTTATTCAGCATATCAAGCGAAGACATGACATTTATTGAATGGCAAAAAATTTCCGAAGAAGTTATAAAAGCACTTAATAATGGTTCAAGAGGGATTGTTATAACTCATGGAACTGATACAATGCATTATACTGCATCAGCACTTGCTTTTATGCTACAAAATCTCAATGCGCCTATTGTGCTTACAGGATCGCAGAGAAGCAGTGACAGAGGTTCAAGTGATGCGTTCTTTAATCTTATTTCTGCAGTAAGATTTGCGGCTAATTCTGATATTGCAGAAGTTGGAATATGCATGCACAGCAATTCATCTGATGATGAAATGTTATTTATAAGAGGCGTTAAAGCAAGAAAGATGCATACCTCAAGAAGAGATGCATTTAGGGCAATAAATGATAAACCAATTGCATCAATCACAAAAGATGGTAATATAAAATATTTGAGCAGTTATAAAAAAATATTAGATATAAAGGAAGTAGCAGTTGCAAAAACAGGATTTGAGCCTATTGTGCTTATCAAAGTGCACCCAAATTCAGATCCTGAAATAATTGATTATTATATGCAAAAAGGAATTAGAGGTTTTATTATAGAGGGCACTGGATTAGGGCATACACCAGTTTCTGTTGAGCATGAAGGATTTTCATGGTTGCCATATATTAAGAATGCGGTTGCAAATGGTGTGGTTGTAGGAATGACTTCTCAATGTTTATATGGGCGAGTTAATGAAAATGTTTATAAAAATCTCAGAATTTTAAAGAATGCAGGAGTTATATTCTGTGAGGATATGCTTCCAGAGACTGCTTATGTAAAGCTTGGTTGGTTACTTGCAAATTATAATGTTGAAAAAGCAAAGGAAATGTTAAAGAAGAATTTAGTTGGAGAAATAAAGAATAGAACAATTTATGATGAATTCCTTATTTGACTATTAATTATAATTGGTGATATTTTGGATTATAATAAAAACAATAATAAAATTGATAACATTAATAATACAAATAAACAAGATATTGAGGATTCTGACTATTATAAAAAGATTGGATTTAGATGTGGACTTGAAATTCATCAAAGGCTTGCAACTTCTGAGAAACTTTTTTGTCATTGCACTACTTCTAATCCATCTGATTCAATAATTGGAAAAGTAACAAGATACCAAAGAGCAGTTGCAGGTGAATTAGGGAATGTAGACAGATCCGCAGAATTTGAAGAGCTTAAAAATAGAAGATTTTTATATAATGTTCATGATAAATTAACATGCCTTGTTGATATTGATGAAGAGCCTCCACACGAGATGAATATTGAAGCATTGAAAGTTACGCTTGAGATTTCACAGGCATTTAATATGAAAATAATTGATGAGCTGCAACCTATGAGAAAGGAGGTTGTTGATGGAAGTGATCCCAGTGCTTTTCAAAGGACTACGCTGGTTGCACTTGATGGTAAATTAAAAGTCAGCACTCAATCAATTGGCATAACCTCAATATTTCTTGAAGAGGAATCATCTGCTATTGTTTCAGAGAATGAAAATGAAATAGTATATGATCCGAGCAGGCTTGGAATCCCTTTAATAGAAATTGATACAGATCCTGATATAAAAACTCCAAATGCTGCAAAAGAGATTGCACTTGCAATTGGTAATATATTAAGAGTTTCAGGAAAAGTTCAAAGAGGAATTGGCACAATAAGGCAGGATGTGAATGTATCAATTGCTGAAGGTTCAAGAGTAGAAATGAAAGGATTTCAGGAGCTTGATACAATGGATACATTTATAAAAAATGAAATATTAAGGCAGCAAAAACTTCTTGAAATAAAAGATGAATTAAAAGCAAGGAATGCAAAAGTATATGAAGCAAAAGATTTGACTAAATTATTTAAAAATACAAAAGTTAAAATCATACTGGATCAACTCTCTAAAAATGGAATTGTAATGGGATTTAAGCTTTCTGGATTTAAAAATCTGCTCGGCAAGGAGGTAAATCCAAATAGAAGATTAGGTACAGAAATAAGTGACTATGTAAAAATGGCAAAGATCAATGGCTTGATACATAGCGATGAAAATCTTTCAGCTTATGGTTTTGATGATAATGAATTATTTACAATCAAAAAGGAATTAGAGATAGATGACAAGAATGATTCTTTTATATTGATTGCAGGATCAAAAAACAATGTTGCAAAAGCATCCATGCTTGCTGTTGAAAGAGCAAGGCAGGCATTGATTGGAGTGCCACTTGAAACAAGAGGTGTTGCAAATACTGAACTATGTACTACAAAATTCTTAAGGCCTTTACCAAGCGGTTCTAGAATGTACCCTGAAACAGATGCAAAACCAATAATAATAACAAAAGAGATGTTAGATGAAGCAGCAAGAAATGCACCAGACATTGAGAAAATGAAAGAAAGATTATATAAAGAATTATCTAACAAAAATATCGCAGATCAATTGCTCACATCGAACAAGCTTGTACTTTATTTAAATATAATAAAAGAATCAAAGGCAGATTCTGATTTTGTTGCAAATATATTAATGCAGAAATTTGTTGAACTCAAAAGAGGTGGATTTGATGTTGATAATATTAACATAATAAATATTATTGATTTATTTAAGATTTATAAAAAAGATGAAATAACAAAGCAGGCAGTTGAAGAATTGTTAAAGATTCTTTCAAAAAGAAAAGAAAGCATTGATATAAGCAAATTAATAAAGGAAAACAAGCTTGAGCGTATAAAAAGCAAGGAGTTAGATAATCTTATAGAAAAAGTAAGCAAGGAAATTAATAGTAAAGATATTGAGAAATTAAGAAGTATAATAATGTCAAAATATAGACTGAATATAGCTGGAGATGAACTGAATATAAAATTAAAATCAATAAAGAAATAATTTAATATATAATTATGATATTTAAATATTATAATTTATAATTTATTATAATATTTTTGCACCTTTTTCTGTAACAATAATATCATCTTCTATTCTAACACCACCAAATCCCGTAATATAAATTCCAGGCTCAACACTTAGCACCATATTTTTTCTTAACAATTCTTTGCTGTGGCCCATTACAGGACCTTCATCATGAACATTCAATCCTACCGGATGTCCAAGTGAATGAATAAATGTATTTTTGAATACTCCATTATTAATAGTATTTATGTAATTCAATACTTTTTCATAAGGTTTATTGCTATATTCTTTATCATGAATTGAATTGATTCCAATAAGCTGGGCGTTTTTAACCGCATCATATATTCTAATCATTTTTTTATATTTTAATGAATTTCTATATGGTTTAAATATAAATGTTCTTGTAACATCAGAGCAGTAGTTTTTGTATTTAGTCCCGCAATCTATTAATATAAAACTATTCTCCTTTAATCTGTTGATGCTTGAGAAATGGTGCGGAAGAGCAGAGTTAGATCCAAATGCAACAATTGTTTCAAATGCGAGATCTTCTCCTCCATATTCTTTAAAAAGGAATTCCAGATGTGCTGCAAGTTGTTTTTCAGTCATTCCTAACTTAAAATAATTTTCAATTTCACTCAGTGCCTTTTTTGTGATTTTATTTGCCTTTCTTATATTCTCTATCTCATATTCATCTTTTATTGAGCGTGCTGTTGATAGCGCTTCAGATGCATCTATAAACTTTGCATTTATCTCTTTTTTCAATTCTTTATAAAATGAGACAGGTATAAATTTCTCATTTATTCCTATTCTTTTATTTTTGAGTAAATTATTCAATACATTCTTTGCATTGGAATTTGTTTTAGCGTTTATTATATTCATTTTCTCTGGTTTCATTTCTCTTGCGGTTTCATATTCAAGTGGATTTGTTATAAGAGTCGAGGTATTTTCTTCAACAACCAAATATGAGCTCTCAAATAATCCGGAATTAAATCCTGTAAAATATCTAAAATTTGCATCAAACATTCCTGTATTCATAATCAATAACGCATCAGCATCAATATTTTTAAAAATATTTTTATACCTATTTGCAATATATTTATTTATAATAATATTCATATAATCATCTTTATAAAATGAATAGATAAATTTAAAAATTCTTATAGAAATATAAATAAAATATAATAAATAAATGTGATAATTTGTTTAAAGAATTTTTTGCCATTCTGATTTTAGGTATAATGACTGCATTCTTATTCTTTTTTCTTTTTTCACAACTACCTATGAATACAATAGTTCCTTTTAATCTAATTTCTCATAATTTTACAAATTCCAGTATATACCAATTAACTAATACAACAATTAATACAACAGCCAATTTAAGTTATCCTTCTCCAACTCCAATCAAAAATTATACTCCATCAAACAAAACAATTGCATATGTGCTAGCAATTATAAATAATGATAGAAAAAAATATAATCTTACTAATGTATCGCTATCAAATATAACATCAGCACAGCAGCATGCAAATAATATGCTTCAATATGATTATTTTAGTCATTGGGATATATATGGAATGAAGCCATATATGCGCTATACTTTGCTCAATGGGAAAGGTGCTGTTCAAGAGAATGTTGCATATATGTATCAAAGTGATGGTATTAATGTAACAAGTGCAATTAAAAAAATGGAATATAATATGATGTATAATGATTATACTTGTTGTGATAATGGACATAGATATAATATTCTTAATCCACAACACAATCAAGTGAGCATTGGAGTTGCATTTAATTATACAACTGTTTATTTTGTTGAAGATTTTATAAATAATTATATAGATTGGTTTTATAATACTCCAAATATAACAAATAGCGATGTTGTTAATCTAAAAGGGGAAATATTAAATAAAAATATGCAAATTGACAATATTGAAATAAGCTATGATGCGCCCGTGCATAATATGACAAAAGCAGAGCTTGCTAATACCACTTCATATAGTTATGGTAATATTGTGGCTGGAGTTGGTTATTCACAAGGAGGTCATATATTCTATTTTTCAAATATAATGACTCTTAATGCATCAACCTATTTAATTGATAATAATAAATTTGATATTTCATTCAATATGCTTCCATTAATAAAAAAAGAAGGCGCAGGTGAATATACAATAATGGTATGGATGAATAGTACAACAAATTCATCTTCTTTTATAGGTTCAACTTATACCTTCTTTATTAATAATACTGCAAGTGCTTATATGCCTAAAAATGTCTGAAATGTAAAAAAAGCATGAAGTATGTAAAGTTATAAAAACATTACTAGCAAATATGTAAGAAATATAAAAGTAAAAAAAAATAAAAACAGAAATGGAATAACATTTTGTTTTATTAATATAAACATAAAACATAATATAAACATAAAAAATATAAACATAAAATAAACATAAAACATAGTACTACAATACTGATAAAACTTGGCTTGGCTATAGAACTGCGCTTGTTTAAATTATATAAAAGAAACAAGAAATATTAAAATAAAACATAAATATTTTTGAAAGTTTAATTTGTATTTTTGGTGAATTATAATGGATCAGGGAAATCAGGGAATTGTAAATGAAGAAAAGAAAGAGATTAAATCAAATATTAATCTAAAATCAATTGAAAACAATAAATATGTTTTTTTTGCAATTGCGCTTATAATTCTTATTGTTACTGTATATCTTAGAATTGGAATGCTAAGCACTCCTGGATTGTTTGAACCCGATGGTTATTACTATTATACAATGATAAAGCAATCTATTGCCCAGGGATTTATTCTTCCCAAATATGTTAATCTATCTGGTTATCCAATTCCAAGCCCAAGAGGAGAAGATCCTGGATTAATATATATGGCAACAATTCCTTATTTCTTTTTGAGATTTTTAGGAATCAACATATTGGATATAATGCGCATGATGGGCCCCGCATTTGGAGTACTTGATGCAATTGCGGCTTACTTTCTTGCAAAGTATCTGTCAAAAAGCAGGCTTTTAGGGCTTCTTGCAATGCTTTTTGTTGCATTGTCAAGTGGCAATATTGCAAGAACCGCAGCACTTGTTTATAGGGGAGATACTTGGGTTTCATTCTTCATAATGATTGCACTTATTGCACTGCTTGCCATTATTTATCAAAACGACAAGAAGAAAAAATATATTTATACAATCATAACAGGATTTTTAATAAGTTTAGGATTTCTGATTTGGACTGGAGGCGTCATTGTTCCAGAATTGTTTATGCTCTCTGCAGCTGCACTTACATTCTACGCATTTATAATCAAAGATAATAAACTGAATTTTGATGTTTTATTAATGCTTGTTGCATCTTTTATAGCATTTTTGCTTGATTTATTTTATACTGCTATTGATATATCCTATCCTACTCTTATTACTGGAAATGGATTTTTCATTTTATTCCTGCCGATTGCGGTTTCATTGGCTGCATCCTATTTTCTTATCAAGCAGATAAATAAAGGTGGCAATTTATTTGCGAAATATTTTGGATTATATAAATATAGACTGGCATTTGTTGTAATTATAATAGGATTGGTTCTGCTCGCTGTAATAAGCATTCCTTCATTGAATAGTTTTATAACAAACGGACATGCAATATATGAGCAGTCAAATATAGGTATTACAACTCAGGAGCTTCAAAGGCCGAGCATGCCCTTCCTTTGGAGCAGTTTTGGATTTCAGCTTATTCTTGCACCTTTAGGAATAATTTTGTTTATATTTCTTGCACAACTGCATGGCAACGAAACAAAAACAAAGATTAAGAGGTTTACAATTAATGTAAGCATTGCATTTGTTGTAATGCTTGTATATTTTGTTGTAATGTTTTATCTGCAAGAAGGTGCAATAAGGTTTAATTCAATGCTCTCATTGCCAATTGCCATATTCTCTGCATATGCTGTTTATATTTTATATCTATTTTTGAAGCCTTTTTATTTCAATATTTCAAACAGCAAAATACCAGTTGTTGCAATATTTATAGGTATAATATTTGCAATTATTGCAATACAGTTTACAGCTGTCCAAGTTCAATCAACATCAAGTGGGCCTGCTGATGGTGTTAATCCCCTGTTCTTTCAAGCGCTTGAATGGATGAGTATCAATACTCCTCAAAATGCAAGAATTCTTGCATTATGGCCTGATGGATCCTTAGTTGAAGCAATAGGCAATAGGACAAGCTTTATGGATAGTGTTGGAAGCGAAAATGCAATAAGAATAGAGCAGTATCACAGCTATCTATTTAATGGAACTCCAGACAATGCTTATTTATATAACAAAGCTTTTGAGCCAAATTATATTTTAGCAAGGAATTTCTGGTATGATGAAATTGCTGGTATAGCAATAGAAGGTAATTTAACAAATCCAATACCTGTTAAAGGCAGCATGCATTGCAGTGATGTTACCTCTTTATGTACTTTATATGCAGTAAGTCTTTCAAAATCAAATCCTGGAATTATAAATGGAACAATAAAAATGCAGTACAATTCAAGTGGAGGTATTATACTCAATAATGGATATGGTACAAGTAATATAATGATTGATGGATTAGCAGGTGGACAATTAGTATTCACAGGAAATATTGCAAGCGCAAGTGGCAGCTGGGGGGGTTCCATTTCATTTAGCCCTTATTCAGAATTATTAGGGAACTTAAATATTAACGGATTATCAAAGAGTAATTTAACCATCAATGGAAATGTTGAAGATAATCTGCAAGACTATGGATTTACTCCTTTTGCCAATTATAGTTCTTCAGCTAATTCAACAAGCAATCTATACATTTTCACAAATCCTCCACCACCAAACGGCAATGGCTATAAAGCAATACTTGTAATGAAAAAAACTGCAAGCGCAAATGCATCAAATACATCAAACACAATTTCAAATACTCCAAATATTTATGCACTGCTTGGATTTGTAAACAGCAACAAATATATTTATTTAAGGAATGTAGAGTTTATGAATGTGAGCAATTATGATTACTCAATAATGACTAATCCATCAAACACTGTTGCAAATTATACCTTGCTTATACAATATTCAGGAACGCAGATAGATACAGCGGTATTAGTAGGCCCAAAGCTTTTCTATACAAATATATACAAGATGCTTGACGAATGCGGATTTAATAAATGTGCATTAAGCAATGGCAATGTAACAGCACAACTTGTTTATGCAAATCCAGATTCAAAGATAATAAAGATGAATTATACCTAAATGTATAATTTATTCCTTTAATTTTGTTTTTAATATGGGAATATGTTATGAATAACAAAATAAAATATTATTTTATTTCTTCCATTATAATATTTTTGATTATTATAGTTAGTATAATATTATTTTTAAATAATAGTTATCAAGCTTCCATCAATAAATCCAATACAGCTAATTTATCTAGTAATGCCGCTAATGTTATAATAGGTGTGGCTGCTTCATCAAATATTACTGCAATGAACTTTGCAATCCATTCTGGAGTGCATTATTTTCGAGAAGATATAGCCTTAAATAAATCACAAGAACAAATAATAAAAAATTTTACAAAAGACGATGCAAGATTCATAGGTATTATTGATTATGAAACTCTTAATATTTCTACTTCTTGCAATCCTATCATAAGCAACTGCAATTGGACTCTTGATGATTGGAATAGTATTGTTTATAATACAATAAGAGCTTATCCTGAAATTCATATATGGGAAATATGGAATGAACCACAACTAGCCGTTTTTCAGAGTGGTTTTCAGAATGGAAGCCCTTATAACTACTATCTTATGGCAAAGAGTGCATATAATATTATTAAAGCATATAATTCATCTGATTCTGTTTTATGCTTTGGCGGGGATAATGTTTATGATGGTCAGGGCATTGCATCTATAAATGATCCTGATTTTAGATGGGCTTCCTCTGCATGGCAGTACGGTTTATCAAAATACTGTGATGCAATATCTCTTCACGTATATACAAATGACAAATATCTGCTTAATCAATCAATACCATATTCTAATAGCTCTTTAGGATTTATAATAAACAATCAAATCAATCTTTATGAAAATTTGACAGGCAAACCAATATTTATAACAGAAACAGGAATTCCTTCAAATAATGGAACAGGTATTCCCTCTTATATTTTAAATGATTCTTTGAAGAAGCAAGCAATATTCTTAAATCAGTCATTTTCCCTTTATTTATCAAAGCCCTTTATAAAAGGAATTATATGGTTTAACCTTATTGGTTATGAGCATAAGCCATATAATTTAGATTTTGGCATTCTTAATAGCACAAGCAATATAAATTTATTAAGAAAGCCATCATGGTATATTTTTATGAAATATATAAATGAAAGCAATTATCGATAAAATTATTATAAACATTAATATTTGAAATTTAAAAATTAAAAATTTGATAAAATCATTATCGACGGAGCAGTTTGATAAAAATAGAATAAAATTTCTACAGATGACGAATAATAAAGTTTGATTTATAAAATAAAGTTTATAAATAACATATCTATTTAAATACCTTTCAATAGATGTTACTCTTAAAATATTTAGGTGAGAAAGTGAAAACTCTAAACATAAAGAGAATTACGGCATTAGCTGCAGGAGCAGCTTTATTAGGTCTCGGGCTTGCGTTCGCAGGTCCTATAAGTTTCCAGAATGTACCCATAATAAGTAGTCAGGGTCAACCAGTAGTACAAATTGTGATCGGTTCAACTGCACAACCAAGTGACGGTGTTGCGGCAGGGAATATAGCAGCTGCTATAGGAAACCTTGCATACAAATCAATTCCAGTAACAGCTAGTATAAATGCAACACAAGCACAAAGTGTTTTGAGCGTTTCAGTACCAAGCTCTTCATATACAATCTCAAACCCACAAGTATGGTTAAATCTATCTTCATCAACTACAATAACTGGTGCACATCAATTCCAAGCATTAATTGGTTCAGTATTAAATAGGGGAGTAACAGCAGGCCAGCCAAGTTATACAAAGACTTTGCAGACTGCAACAAGCAACTATGCATATCCAAACAATGGTGCAGGTGGATATATATTAAACCAGTTCCCAATGGACAGCCCTTATACAGATGCTATGAATAGTGCAGTACCATTATCAACAGAGCCAATTGCATCAACCAATGGTGGAGGCATAACATTCACGACATTTAGTAACAGTGGAGATAACTTGATGAGAATAACAAATTCACAACTTCCAACGCTTCTTAACAATGCAGGTACATACAAAGAAAATGAATATCTATGGATCAGTGGATTCCCAGTATTCAACCAATCAAAGTCACCAGGTTCATTAATGCTCGAAAGCGCAGATGGTGCATATCAAGCATACTTTGCAAATCCAATACCAAATGTGATAGCATCAACAAACAGCGTTAATAATGCGCAGATTAGCTTATTAGGTGAAAATTGGACAATATTAAATTACACACCACCTACAGGTTCAGTTACTTCAACAAAAACCCTTGCGGGAGGTAAAATTGGATTAGCAGCTTCATTAACTCCAACAAATACTGTATATGTAGGTCATAATATAACAAGTGGTCCATTCACAGTTGAGCTTACAGACCTTGGTCAACCAAATGCGGGTAAATCTCCAGCATCATTAACTATATTTTATAATGGCAAGCCAGAAAACGTCACTCAAATATGGCCAGGAACAGGTCCACAGAAATTCAACGTAACAGGTCATTCATTATATATTAATGTATTTAGCACGTTCGCAGGTCTGTATGCATATCAGAAGTGGGCGAAATTGCAGCTTTACTCCGATGTAGTTGTATTACAAAATGGTCAACAATTCAACAAGACAAATGATCCAAATTGGAAGACAATATTAGAATGGACAAACACAACATCATCAGGAACTGCACCAAGCGCTCTATCTAGTATTATATTATATGGAGATAGTTCAGCTGCAATGAACTTGCAACAAGGACAAAGTTTCCAATGGATAACACAGCCAGCGGCATACAAGCTTACATACACAGGCCAAACATTAGGAGCAGGAAGCTATGATCCAGTAACATTCCAATCAACAAGCGTAACAGGTCCAAATGAGTATTACGAAA
>JAJZYD010000020.1 GCA_021806095.1 Microcaldota archaeon | reverse complement strand
AGAAGTATTATAGAGAAGCGGTATGCTTCTGTATCATTATCAAAAAATACTTTTGCAATTTCCTTAATATTTGGTGATTTCAATTTTTCTTTTAAAGGTGCATCTTCAAACTCCCAGTATTTTATTGGCATTTAATTCACCTTTTATACTAAACATTTATTTGTGATATTTTATTATTTATAAAAAGTATAAATTCATCAAATTATTCATTATGTTTATTTATAATGTTATTTTATTGTTATATAAGTTATTTATATTTATACTTGCAGTTCATCTTCATCCTATTGCTAAAGCATCTAAAATTTCTAGCTTGCTTTAGCGCTGTGCTATATTCTTATAGATAAACTTTGCCTCATTTGTTAAAGTATGCTAAATTATAGTTAAAGAATTGTTAATAATAAATTGTTAATATATATAATTTTTAATTTTTAATAAAATTCTATTTCTTATTTTTATTTTCTTATAAATAAATAATTAATGAATTAATAATAATTAAAATAATTTATATAGGTTTTTGAATAATATTTCATAAAATATATAATCGATTAAACAAAATATGCATATTTTATATAGTGCATTATATAAAAAAGCATAGATTTATATAGCTTATTATATAAATATTAATTATGGTAGATCTTAATAAACTTGCAATAATGAACCCTTGGTGGTCTAAAGGAAAGGATTTCAAGTACTATGACACAGATCTTTCCAATTTTAATAGCGACTCTACTATAATAAAATTTGAAAGATTAGAGCACCTTTATACAAGATTTGCTCCTGGAAAGATATTTATAATAAAAGGCCCAAGGCGCATAGGTAAAACTTTGATGCTCAAATTGCTGATTAAAAAACTCTTAGACAAGGGATTCGATAGAAACAGCATATTCTATTTTTCATTTGATACCCTTGTTACAAAGAGGGAGCTCGACAACATGCTCAGAAATTTCCTTATGAAACCGGTGCAGGGACAGAAATATATACTGCTTGATGAGGTGCAGAATGTTGAGGGATGGGAAGAAGTTATAAAAGCATTATATGATAATGGTCTGCTAAAATTTTCCACTGTTGTTGCAACAGGCTCTCTGGCACACATGCTAAAAGGTGAACAGCTGCCAGGACGTGGCGTAGAAGGTAATATTTTATTTTTAAAGCATCTTACATTCAGAGATTTTGTGCTTGGATTGCTAAAAGAAGTAAAATCCCAGTATGGAGTAAATAGAATAAATAAACTTTTAAATTATGAATTTACTAATGATGAAATGAGAGATCTTTATGAATATGTAGAAAATAATATTATTGATATTGATGATGACATTAAGAAGATATATGAAATTGCTGAAGGGCTTTCATCATATTCTGTACCAATATCCAAGCTCTTTGAAATTTATCTTAACACTGGCGGGTATCCAATCAGTATAAATGATTATATATACAATTCTATCCATGCTTCTAACTTTAGCATTACAAACCAGATATATGAGGAGATATATAATTATGCAAAACAGGATGCTGCTCTAATCGGCGGCGAGTCTGCAGGTGATCCGGCTAAGGCATCAAGGATAATAGAAAGTGTAGTTGACAATGCTGGAACATCAGTATCATATTCAAGTGTTGCACGTAAGATAGGTATGAATGCTGCAACTACAATAAGCTATTTTAAGAGGCTTGAAAATTCATTTGTATTTACTCCAATATATGGACTCAATAGCTCCTTTGCAGAGATGAAGAAAAGCAAGATTTATTTTTCTGATATTTTCCTGCATTATGCATGCGGCGCAAAGGCTAAAGGTATAATGGGAAGCAATTATACATCAGAATTGCTCAACTCTTCTTCAGTAGGCACTATAGTAGAGGAAGTTGTATTGAATCATTTAATAAAGACAAAAGAGCAGGATCCAATGAGGCATTACAGCACTTTTGTTAGATTTTACAATAGCAACTATGAGATCGATTTTCTCTATAAATTGGAAAATGGAAAATATATTGCAATAGAAGTTAAATACAAAAATTCAGTGCAGAATAATATGATCAAAAAGATCGATAATATTGCAGATTATTTGCTCTTAAGCAAGGATAACATGGAAAGAACAGATTATATTACCATAATACCAGTAGCATTTCTGCTTCTGCTCCTGAAAAAATCAGAGTCAAATCTCTAATACCATGCTATATTGATTTTTATATTGTAAATAAAATAGGAATAGCAATTCCAGATATATAAATTATATATTTGATAATATTATATTTGTTTTATTATCTTTTATTATCTAAATAAATATAACAAACATAACATAAATAAAAGAAAATTTGTTATTCTTTATCTTCTTCATTCTTTTTTGCGACCTTATATAATGCTTTATCAAATACTTCGAAGAAGTGCTCCCAGGAATAATATCTTTTTGCCCTCGCAATGCCACGCTTGCCTAGTTCGTCCACCATATTTGGATGATCTGCCAATAGTTTCATCTTTTCTGCCATCTCCTTTTCTGAATTTATTAAATATCCTACCTTTTCATTTATAATTGTCTCTTTAGGTCCTCCTTCATTGACAGCTATAATTGGCTTGCCACTAGCCATTCCTTCAATAGGAACAAGCCCATAATCCTCATTTATGGGTGCATATAAAACAGCAGTGCATCTTGAATATAAGTCAATCAACCTCTCATCATCAACATCTTCCAATACCTCAACATCTCCTACAACATTTGCGCGCTCCTTAACCTTCAAATAATAATCATAATAAAATTTGTCTTTTGAAACTGCACCTGATAAAACAAGTTTGAATTTTCCTTGCTTGCTTTTATAATTCTTCTTGAATATGTTGAATGCCTCAATTGCATACAGTTGCCTTTTATTTGGAGAATATCTTGAAGGATAAAAAAAATATTTATCATTTCCATTATTTTGATACAATTCAATTTCAACTCCACCATTAAGCACATCTGCATCCAATCTTCCAAAATATTTTACTAATCTGCTCTTTGTATTGTTGCTGTTTGCAATTATATATTCAATATCCTTTACTATCTTTCTATCAATATGCCTTACAGCATATGCTCCAACCATATAAATTGGCCGTTTATAAAATTTCCTTAGGTGCATTCTATATTTGTACAAATCCCAAACTTCTCTAAGAGGTGTATGGCAATACCATAAAACTCGTTCGTTGTTCTCCCTAATCCAGTGGCTTGGCGCAATGTGTGCATTTATAACATCATAATCCTCATCAATCTTGTAATTGAGGAAAGCAAATCCATAATTTAAGCCTTGAGCTGCTCTTCCATAAGGTGGAATACCGCCATGCCGCTTGCCTATTACATTAATCTCAAGCTCTTTGAATTCCTCAAATGTTGCTTCTTTGTTGTATTCTGCTACATAGATTGGTGCATCATAATGCTGTGCAATCTTAAGCACAACTCTTTCTGCACCTCCTTTAAGCGTAAGATTTGCCTGTGTAAGTATTAATTTTATAAAAACACCTTTGCAGTTTTTCTTATATTATATTTTATTTTCTTTATTTCAATCTGTAGATAAATTTTTTATAAAGAGCTTACCAACATCGGCATAAATATTATCAGGAAATTCATCAAATCCAGAGTTTTTTAATACTTTAATAGAATAAATATTTTTATCAATTACAAAAGCTTTGATGTCTTTTATATTTGCATTAAAATTTATATTTAGTTTTTTGACTATATCACATGTTAATTTAACTGCTTTAGTTGCAAATCTATTATTTCTATTATTCATTTCAATCCAGTAATTAATAAAAATACTGACGTTGTCATCTGTTTTATTTTTAATGTCTTCTTCTAAAATAATTAATCCTATAAATTTATTTGTATCTTTTTTTATAATTGACAAGTTATAAGTATTCAAGTGTTGCTGGAATAATAAATTCCTAATTGTTGATACAGCCATTTCGGGTTTTTTTGTTAACCGATCCATAATATTTTTATCAATGGAATTTGTAGTACGAAGTTTAATTTTATTGTCGTCTTCCGGCAAAACTATTTTCATCATATGTTTCCAATTTGAAAAATTTTGCATCTTAATACCTTATTTTTTAAAACTTAAAAATTTGTTATTCTTGTCTGTCTTATACCTTCTATAGTTATCCATCTGTCCCTTATATGTTTCATCAAACTCTCATTTTTGAGATTTGATTTTATTGCCTCTATTGTTTTTTGATCTGAAGGATACCCAGAGCCAAGATCAATTTCTAGTTCTTTACTAAGCTTCTCCATTTCTGAATCCCTTGTAACTTTTGCAATAATACTTGCCGCAGAAACAACAGGATATCTAGAATCTGCCTTATGCTCTGATATAATTTTTGTATATTTTAATCCTTTCTGTTTTTCTACCTTTATTCCAACAACTCTTGTTGGTTTCGTACTATATATGCTAATTCTCATTCCAAACTTCTGCTCAATTACATCTGGAGAATCAAGATAAAGCATTGATATATGTTTTTCTAATTTATCAAATAATTTTGCAAAATGCACTGCTTCAAGTTCATTAAGAGATATTCCATTCTTCATTGCATTGTTGATTTCCTCTGGTGTTATGCAGTTAACAAGTGCAGCAAGCGATGCCTCTTTTATTTTATCATAAAGATCGCTTCTCCGTTCTTTTGTGAGCATCTTTGAATCTCTTACCCCAATTTCTGAAAATTTCTTTTCTGATTCTTTTTTTGTTGCAACAATGGCAACCACTAACGGACCCATAACGGCCCCTCTACCTGCTTCATCTCCTCCGCTTATAAAGATAAAAACACCATTATAATCAATATTTTATATTTATTAAATTTACATTCAAATTTTGCCCATACCTACAAAAAATGCAATCAATAAAACAAATATTAGTATTAATGCAACCACTAATCCCACCAATACACTTTTTTTATTTAATCTCTTTGAATTTTTTATTTTATCCTCTATTGCTTTATTATCAACTGGTGCCGCATTAGGATCTTTTGTAATATTGCTTGATTGAACCGCATCAGTATTACTTTTTGAACTCTGCCAATTTATTGATGTTTGTGTTGGTGTTTGTTCTTGAGCAGATTGATTGTTAGTCGGCACAGCATCCTGAGATTGAGTTTGGGATTGGGCATTTTGCTGATTCATTCCAATGTTTATTTTTGGCATTCCTGTTTTGACCTGAGAGAATCCTTTTTCAGTAAGCATCACTGTCATTGATCCGCTTCTAAATTCATACGATACATAATCCTGCTGGGCAAGTTTGTACAAATGCATTGCAAGATCCTTGGATCTTACATTTACTGCAGATCCTATATCAAAAGGGGTTTTCTTTCCATTTGCAATCTGCACCAATACTGCAAAATCAAGATGATCAAACTCTGAATTGACCTTTGAATTTGCTTCTTCAATAAGCTGTGAACCTCTGCTTGTTAATGTTATAATACTCTGGCCTGGAAGGGAAGTATTGAAATTTATAAGGCCTTTCTGGCTTAATGTTGCAGCAATATTGGCGCCGTCAAAATAAGAGGAGTTTAATATCCCACCAAATTTTTCCATTGTTGTTTCTGGCGTTACTTTCAGCAACGCAGTCAAATCAAAAAAATTAATTTCATCAGACATGCAATCACACTATATATAAATTATATAAATTAAACTTAATACAAATATAATAAATATAAATAAATATAAATTCAATATAATATATAAAAAGCAATCTTTAATAATATTAATATTCGGCATATTAAAGTATGCTATATATAATTATGAACCATTATCGCTAGACTTCAATTGTTTTTAATATAACATTCAAAATTATTTTTTCATTGATTTTGCGATTATTTTCCATTAATAATTGCACTTCTAATTTTTCATTTTTATTTATCCTCAAATTATAACCTGCTTGTTGTGTTGTGATCGGGTATTTAATATTTTGCAATTTTATATTTACGTTATTATTTTGTCCTTGTGTAATAAGAAGATCTATTGATTTATATTCTTTATATGCAAAAACAATGATTTTAGAATTTGATTTAGGATAAATAGCAGAGTCTTTAATCTTTATATTTTCCTCAACTAATGCAGCAATCTTACAGAATGAATAGCAGAAAGCCCCTAACCTTAAGTTAGGGGATGAATGTGGAATGTTTTTATATTTTATCATCATAATATCATCAATGTCCCCCGCATATATCTGAAACACATCCTATAAAGGAATGTCCAGAGTTGAGTGCAGGACTCGTCAGGTTGATGCCTGTGGCACGAAATCCACAGTAGGGAATGTTCTCCCACACTCATCTAGAAGGTGCGGAACAGGAGCATATCCCAATTGCATGCAGACAGGGATGTATGCAAGGAGAGCACTGATACCTCCAAAGAGGCAACGCAAAGATGCTCTGCGACCTTGAACCCAGTAATGGTTCCGAAACCCGCTCCGATGGCAACATGTGAGGACGGACAAAGACAGAAGCGAAGTGCAAGAGGAACCTCCTATCCCTCAGATAGGAGAGGATGTTAGAAAAGCAATTCTCATTGCTTTTATCTCTTCTCTTATCTCTTTTTCACTCAAATCAATATCCTTTAATTTCCACAGCATATATCGATAAAGAATCATCGACAATACACAGATAAAAATACGTGTTCTGAGGTGTGTCCTTTCTATGAAAAAATGGCTTAACAGACATTAAAAGTCTATTTTTCAATGCCTTAAAATCATCTTCTACAATTGATTTAGAATTGAGAAACTTTTGGTAAATCAAAAACAATTGTTAAAAAGTATTATAAATTATAAACATCAAATAATATATCTAATTGATTTTATGGAACTTAAATTTTATGGAGGTGCACAAGAGGTTGGCAGGTCTGCGATTCTATTAAAAGATGAAAGGAGTTTTCTTCTGGATTTTGGTATAAAAATTGATCATGTTATCGATTACCCTATTGGAGTCCCAGATGTAGATGCTTTAATATTAAGCCATGCTCACCTTGATCATTCTGGATTTACACCGGCAGTATATAATGATCATCGTGTTCCTTGCTTCGGCACAAAGCCAACGATTGATATTTCATTGTTACTCATAAGAGATTCGCTTAAAATAGAGAAAAGAAGGCATGCAAAGAAAAGATTTGGGCATAAACAAATTATTAAACTCAAAACAAATTTTATTGATGTTGGTTATAACAAATTATCACCTTTTGGTAATTTTAATATAACACTCTTTGATGCAGGGCACATAAGCGGAAGCGCAATAACTTTAATCGAAAGAACAAAAGCAAAAGATGACAAACGAATTGTTTATACTGGAGATTTTAAATTACAACCTCAAATGCTTTTGCGAGGTGCAAAAATTGTAAAGAGTGATGTTTTAATTATTGAATCAACTTATGCCGCAAAAGAGCACACAAACAGAGATGAACTCACAAAAAAATTTGTTGATGAAATAAAGGCAACTATTGAAAATGGGGGCAATGCATTAATACCTGCTTTTGCTGTTGGGAGAAGTCAAGAAATTTTAACAATACTTTACGAAAACAATCTTATAGATTATACGTATTTAGATGGAATGGCCAAAGAAGCAACAAATATCACTCTACAGAATTCAGATTATATTGCCAATGCAACTACATTAAATGAAGCATTCCAGAAAGTAAATATTATAGAAGAATATTCACAGCGAAGAGAAGCTTTGCAAAAACCATCTATTATTCTGACAACCTCTGGCATGCTCTCTGGAGGTCCAGTATTGGATTATATAACAAAATTAAGGGCAAATTCTCATATTATACTTACCGGATATCAAACAGAAAAGACAAATGGAAGGATGCTTCTTGAAGAAGGCTGCATAATGCTCAATGACACAAAGCGGAAGATTAACGCAAAAATAAGCTTTTATGATTTCTCTGCACATGCGGGAAGGAGTGACTTATTTGAATATGTAAAAAGAAGCGAACCTAATATAGTCATATGTGTGCATGGAGATGAGAATAACACAATTCAATTCGCAAAAGATTTGAAAGAAGAAGGTTATAAAACATATGCCCCTAAGATTAATGATGTTATAAAATTAAAGGACTAAAACATTAATTTAATCTATGTTTATGGTAGAAAAATATAAAAGAATTATTATTAAAGAAGTATAAAAAGAAGAAAGTAAATAATAAACAAACATTTTAAGTGTTTTTATGAAAGTTGATAGTGGTTCGCACCCAACACTTTATAAAATAGGAGTTAATCTTGCAAAGAGAGATCAAAGACTCTTTGATTTAGGTTTAAAAATAGTAACAATTCCTGAGAATATAGTTGGCAAGGCAAAATTTGCACTTTCTGACAAGGAGCATGGAGATAAAATAAATAGTGTCAATTTGGAGCTCTCCATTCTTTGCAATCTACGGTGCCAGATGTGCTGGTGGTGGGGTGAGAATGGCATTGGCTTCAAACTTGTCAAGGACAAAGATTCTATGATTACACAACAACTTAAAAAAGAAGAGGTGTTCAAGATTATAGATGAACTTGCCGCAACGCACAAACCTTCATTTTATATATCTGGAGGTGAACCTTTCATAAGAGATGATATGTTAGAAGTTATAGAATACATTGCTTCAAAAGGTCTTTCAGTAATAACAAATGATAATGGAACATTGCTTAAAGATAAACAGCTTGAAAAGCTCGCAAGAATAAAGAAACTCACAATAAATTTTTCAATTGATGGCACAAGAGAAGTACATGATAAAATAAGAGGCAAAGGCATGTATGACAAAACAACCAGTACAATAAAGAAACTTATTGAATATAGAGGTCATTCTATGTTCCCTGCAATAAAGACAAATACCACATTCTCGCCATTCATACTTGGGCATATTGATGAACTCATTAGAGAACTGCAGGATAATGTTGGGGTAGATGCAACGAGACTTCAGCATCTATGGTTTACTGATAAAGGGCATGCAGAAGCACATAAGAAAGTACTGCATGAAGCACTTGGCACAAATGAAGGAGCAAATGTTGATTCACATATTATATCTTGGCCTTCTTTAGAATATATAAATAGTCTTGCTGATGAAATAATAAAGATAGAACATACAAAATACAGCAAACCTGTATATATACATCCAAGAATGAGTAAAAACAATATCATGAAATATTATACTGATCTAAACTATGCGCGTGTAGATAGATGTATGGTTGCTTGGAACAACATATTCATAAGGGCAAATGGCGATGTTATGTTCTGTCCTGATGAATGGATGACTGACTTTAAATTAGGCAACATAAGAGAGCATAGCGTAAATAAGCTTTGGAACAATGACAAGGCAAAACTATTCAGAAGAGAGCTTTGGAAGCACAAGCTTTATCCTGGCTGTGCAAGGTGCTGCGCAATTAATGGTTAATATAAAAATAGTATAATAAATGTATTATTACAAATGCATATAATTAATTTTTTATTTCTTTCCATTGAAACTTAATGAAATATTTTATATATTTACAAACATCAAGTGATAAAATGAAACTTAAGTTTGATCCAAAAAACAATATAATAAAGTTTGATTATATTCTAATGCATATTCTAATGCTAAAAAGTAAGTTTGATGATCTTTTGTCAGTAAAGAAAGTAGTGAAAAATTGGCCAGATGTTCTTTTATTTAGATTGGGGATTAAAAAAGCTGATTTTATTATGGAACTGCGCAACGGTTTAAAAATTAAAATAAAAAAATATGAAGATTATTTTAGTTTTTGGGAAACGATAGAAGGTCAAAAGATTTTATTAAAGCAAAATAATTTAGAGGAAAGAATAAAAATAGATAAATATAAAAAATTAATAAGATTCAACTTTATGTATATGTTAGTTTCTTTAATTTATGATTCCAATAAGCAATTAAGCAATACGATTGGAACGGTAGTAGAGCAATTCATGAAAGAACAGTATAGCTGGTTAGATGTCAAAGAAAAAGATGTTATAGATATAGGTGCAAATGTCGGGGATTCTGCAATATATTTTGCATTGAAAGGTGCAAAACATGTATATGCATTTGAACCTTATCCTTATTCATATGAACTTGCGATGCGGAACATCAAATTAAATGAGTTGCAAGATAAGATAACTATGTTGAATGAGGGGTGTAGTGGAAAGAAGAAAAAAATAAAGATAGATGCCAGCTATAAAAATTTTGGTGGCACAGATATTAAAAATTTCAAGGATGGAACTAATATAAATATAACAACTTTAAGTCAGATAGTTAAAAGATTTGACATCATAGATGAAGCAATATTAAAAATAGATTGTGAGGGTTGCGAATATGAGATTTTACTAGGGGCACAAAACTCTGATTTAAGGAAATTTAAACAAATACAAATAGAATATCATTATGGTTATTTAAATTTGAAAAAGAAACTAGAAGATGCAGGATTTGAAATAAGCAAAACATACTCTAAAATATCTATAAATCAAGAAGCAGATAATAATAAAATGTTTTTAGGATTTCTTTATGTGAAAAGAAAATAATATGTTAATCTATTAGCATCTTTTTGATCTTTGGAATAATAATTTTGTTTGAATATTTACTTAATGCATAATATATTATTTTACACTAAAATTAAAGAATTACCTGCCTAATTGAAAAAGTTATATACATGTGTTTGTCGGCGATAATTCAATTAAGATTGGAAAGTTGAGTTAGACTTTTTGTAATATAAAAAATTAGGAATTGTACATATTCTTCTTCTATAAACATATTTTTCAACTTTTTTATCTCTGTTCTTTTGTTGCATGTTTATATATAAGTTTTAAAATTATTACCTTAAAAAAGCGTGAAATAATTGTCTGTAGCACTAATGAAATGCTGCTTTTAGAATAATACTTACTACGCAAGAACATAATGTAGTTACTAATGGTTAAATGACAGATATTTCTATTTTTTTTAATATTAAATAGATTATAATATATTTTGGCTTCAATTAAATTTATTTTATAAATGGCTTCAAGTTGCGTGTTCTTTGCAATTTTATATAATATTTCTGCTTCTTCATATGCCTTCTTCGTAAGTTCGGCTTCACTTAAACAGAATTCATTAAATGTATTTATCTTACCATACGTTACTTGACCTAACCCATGAATCCTGTAGCGTGTCAATACTTTTTTATCAGCTAATATCTCGCTATTGTTCAATAATGCAATTAAGAGCAGAAAGGCATCTAATGAAACCCTTATTTTTTTTAGCTCATTTATACTTGAGTTTCCAATTTGATCTATATTCTTTCTTATAAGTTCTTTCTTTACAACCATTGAACTTGCATTTTCTTGAATATGCCATCTTTGAATAATTTTATTAATATTATTTTTATAATTTTTGATTAATAAAGTTGAATGATCTGAAGAATAAGTGCATACATTATTCTTAACAATACTACTATTTTTATTAATTATACAGTATGAATTATGATAGAAACTTAAATTAGGATTGTCTTTAAAATATTTATATACTAATTTTAATTTATTAGCTTCAAATTCATCATCGTCGTCTAAAAATGCAATAACCTGACCCCTAATCTCATTAAATGCACCAGCTAACCTAACACCTTCACTTTTACTTGAATTATATATACTTTTTATCTTGCATTTCTTTAGTAGTGCATCAATTTTTTTATCTCTAAATGCTTTAATTACTAATATTTCGTATTTTTGTTTATTTATAGTTTGATTTAATACCGAAATGATTGCCTTCTCAATAAATTTTTTTCTATTAAATGCTTGAATTACAACAGTTATAAAAGGTCTAGACAAAATATCACATTTTTATATTTTACATTATAGTACAATTAATACAACTTTATCTTTTAAATCAGATTACTAAAATCTATCTTTAACACCTAATAATGTAACTCATTTCAACACCTTTTTATACACTTCTAAAGTTTCCTTTGCAGTCTTCTCCCATGTGAAGCTCCTTGCGTAATTCATTGCTTCTTTTCTCAATTTTTCATTGTAACCATTTACCTTTATGTTTTCTATAATCTGCGCCATGTGCTCTGGACTCTCCGCTTCAAAGCAGTACTTCCTCACCTCTTTCGGAATCTTTCCATATTTATAGATTATCACAGGAATGCCACGGGATTGTGCTTCTATAATAGGTATACCAAAACCTTCATATAAAGAAGGAAATACAAACGCATCAAAGGAATCATATATGTCTACTAACTTATCTTCTGGGGCAAAACCTAAAAATTTTACTGTTTTAAGGTTTTTTGATTTTTCTAACAATCTTTGATAATCATAAGTTTTTGCACCCCATATAAAAAAATTAACTTTATTATTTAAGATTTTAGCTGAATTTAATATGAAATCAATATTTTTATTTGTAGCAAAAGAACCTATATAACCAACATTAAATTTATTTATATTTTTAACTTCACTAAATACTGCCAGAAAACGTCTGTCAATACCTAAATTTACTACAAATATTTGATTTTTAGGATAGCCCAATTTTACCAATTCTTCTTTTGTTTGACTAGATATAGATATTAGATAATCTGATTTTAATGTACGCATTCCAATACTAAAAACTATTTTTTTATAAATTATAAATTTAAATTCTTTGTTATTTTTAAATTCATTAATATTAATACACATTTCTCTAGAATCATATACTGTAGTTATTATAGGTTTTCTAAATTTAAACGGTGCAAAAACAAGATTAAAATATAATGTATGTATTAAATCAAATTGTTCAAAGTTCCTTATTAAATTATCTAAAGCAAACATAATTGCATTCCATGTAAAAGAGTTTCCTTTACCGAGTAAATTCGGAATGTTTGTTTCAAATTTGATTATATTTTGACCTTTGATTTGTAATAAATTTTTATAAAGATTATAACTGTATACTGCTGGCCCTCTACCTATATTTTGTTTAAAATCTTTTTCTAGACCCAATAAAGCAACTTTCATTTCTTAAGCACCTTTGTATAAACTTCTAAAGTTTCCTTTGCAGTCTTTTCCCATGTGAAGCTCCTTGCGTAATTCATTGCTTCTTTTCTCAAT
>JAJZYD010000019.1 GCA_021806095.1 Microcaldota archaeon | reverse complement strand
GTTTGACAAGCTTGAAAATATCGATAAATTAACAAAAAATTATCAAAAAAATATAATAAAAGACAAAGGAATAGATTTGCTTATTGGTTTGATTGTAGAAAAATACAGAAGCAATAAAAAAACTCAAAAATAAGGAAAAGGTTAAATTTATATATATTAATAATATTATAATACTATAAATTTATAGAAAATTCCATAAATAAAAGGCTCTTATTAAGGTTGCATGAGTGCCGGTAAGATTGAAGCATAAGATTGAAGCATAAGTTATTAATATATTATCATATAAACAATATACTTATAATTAAGAAACTTATAGTTAATGCTTGTATTCCAAATTATGGACTTCAATTCATAATATTTATCAATCAAATCAAAAACTTAAAATATATATATCTTTAAAATATTAAAAATAAATTTATATTAATAGTATTGAGCGTTTTGCCATATATTTTTATTATTAATTAAATTAATTATATTACATTAATTTATTATTTAAAATTAGTAAATATTTATTAAAATAAATATTAAATATTCAAAAAGGGATTTTATGACAGATATATCAGGAAGCATACGATTGGCTGTTGATAGTGGAGAAGTTGTGCTAGGTGTGCGCAGCTCAGTTGCAGCTATAAGAGACAATACAGCAAAACTTATAATAGTTGCGTCTCAAAACAAAAAAGGATTAGTTGAAGATGTAGAACACATAGCTAAGCTTGCAGATATAAAAATTGTAAAGTTTGATGGTAACTCAATGGATTTAGGAGTTGTATGTGGAAAGCAGCATTCTGTGTCATCGCTTGCTGTCATAAGCCCTGGAAACTCAAAGATACTTGAAGAAGTTTAATTTAAAATGTGATAAAATGCCTAATGGAGAATTTGCCGCAAGAAAGCTGCTTAAACAAAGGAAACATCAGCGAATGCTGAAGAAATGGCTCAAAAGGAAGAAGCTCAAGCTCAAGCAAAAATATGATTCAATGGGTACAGTGCCTATGGCTAAGGGTCTTGTACTTCAAAAATTTATGGTTGAGCAGAAGCAGCCGCACTCTGGAATGATAAAGTGTGTTAGAATTCAATTGATTAAAAATCATAAAGTTGTGGGCGCGTTTGTTCCTGGTGATGGATCAATAAACTTTATTGATGAGCACGATGAAGTTACAATTGCTGGATTGGGTGGCTCACAAAGAGGGCAGATGGGATGCATCCCCGGAATGAAGTATAAGGTTATTGCAGTTAATAATACAGATATTCAGCAGATTAGATTAGGCAAAAAAGAGAAGCCTAAGAGATGATTAATATGGATGACAAAATTGATAATAAGATTGATAACAAAGCAAAGGAAAATATTCAAACAGACTCTATAAATCAAAATGTGAGTGATAAAACTATAGATGTTGATGAGAATACAAAGCCGGCAAAATATACAAAAATGTCGAGAAAAATAAAAAAAGATGAAACAAAACAGACAACAAAAGAAGTAGTTCAAACTGAGAAGCAGGAGATGCGCCTTTTTAATAAATATAGTTATGATGTCGAAGTAAGAGATTTAAGTCTTAAAAATTTTATTAATCTAAAGCCACTTATATATCCATCCACATTTAGGTATACAAGCAATAAGGATTTCTCAAAGGCAAATATAAATATTGTTGAAAGGCTTGTAAATAGTATGATGAAAGGAGGTACAGGTGGCAAAATAGGGGGCAAGGTCATAAGGACGAAAGGAAGGCTTCAAGGCAAGAAAGCAACCGTACTCAGGATTGTTGAAAAAGCATTTGATATAATAAACAAACAAACTGGTAAAAATCCTATACAGCTTTTTATATATGCACTTGAATACAGCGCGCCAATAGAAGATACAACAAGAGTGCGCTATGGTGGCATCATATCCAATATATCTGTCGATGTAAGCGCAAGCAGGAGACTTGATATTGCACTGAAGAATATTGCACTTGCAACAATTATAGGATCTTTCGGAAATAAAAGAAATATTGTAGGAACGCTTGCAAATGAAATTATATTGGCTTCAAATAATGATATAAACAGCTATGCAATCAAGCGCAAAAACGAGATTGAGCGTATGGCTAGAAGTGCAAAGTAATTGGTGTCGTTATGGTAAGGAAAGAGTATGTTGTTGAAGAGATTGCAAAGATTATGGGTGACATTGACAATATAAGGAATGTTGCCATTATAGCCCATGTCCATCATGGCAAAACAACTTTAACAGATTCGCTGCTTGCAAAAGCGGGCCTAATATCAAAGACAGTTGCTGGGGATGTTTTATATACAAACTATGAAGCAATTGAAAAAGATAGAAGAATGACAATAAAATCAGCTGCAATATCTTTAGGATTTAATTATAATAATAAAGATTATATAATAAATTTGATTGATACGCCAGGCCACGTTGATTTTGGCGGCCATGTAACAAGAGCGATGCGTGCTGTTGATGGAGTCGTGCTTGTTGTTGATCCTGTAGAGGGGATTATGCCTCAAACAGAAACAGTGCTTAGACAATCAATGAAAGAAAAGGCAAAGCCTGTGTTGTTTGTCAATAAAACAGATAGGCTTCTTACTGAATTAAGATTAACTCCAGAGCAGACTTTTGAGAGGCTTATCAAATTAATTGCAGATATTAATAAGTTAATAGAGCAGTATGCACCAATAGAGTTTGCTGACAAATGGAAAGTAAGCGTTGAAAATGGAAGTGTCGCATTTGGTTCTGCATACAAAAGATGGGCAATTTCAAAAAGGATAATGGATAAATACAAGACAACATTCAAGGATATATTTGAATTGACTGCAAAAGGAGATGAAGCAAAACTGCAAGAGATTGCCCCAATTGATGAAACAATATTAACAATGATTATAGAGCATCTGCCAAGCCCAAAAGATGCCCAAAGCTATAGAATACCACATCTTTGGCATGGTGATTCAAATTCAGAAGCATCCAGAGCAATGGCAAAAGTTGATAGAAATGCCAAGACGATTGCAGTCGTGTTTGGAATCACTTATGATCCTCATAGCGGTGAAATTGCAATTGCGAGAGTTTTTAGCGGTGCAGTAAAAAAAGGGATGGAGTTTAATGTTTCAGGAAAGAATGATAAGCAAAGGCTTCAGCAAGTTGGGGTATTTATGGGCCCTGATAAAGTCATTGTTGATAATGTTTCTGCAGGCAATATTGCCGCTTTGATTGGATTGAAGAATATAAGTGTAGGGGATACAATTAGTGAAGACGAAATTGAGCCTTTTGAGCAGATAACACACTATTCAAAGCCGGTAGTTACAAAAACAATAGAGGCAAAGGATTCAAGGGATACGTTAAAGCTTATAGAAGCGCTCAGGGAAATAGGAAAAACAGAATTCAATATAGAAGTGAAAATTAATCAAGATACAGGCGAATACTTGGTAAGCGGAATGGGTGAGCTTCATTTAGAAGTTATAGAAACAAAAATAAAAGACGAATTTAAAATTCCAATTATTGTCAGCGCGCCTATTGTTGTTTATCAAGAGACAATAGAAAAAGGTGCAGGCCCTATCGAAGGCAAATCACCAAATAGGCATAGCAAGTTCTATGTCATGATTGAGCCGCTGCCTAAGGGCGTTGTTGATGCGATTGATGAAGGGTTAATAAAAGAGGGCAAGCCAAAAGGGCAGAACATTATAGAGGCGATGGTTAAAGCAGGGCTTGAAAGACCTCTTGCAAAAGGGGTTGTTGATATAGCAAATAGAAATATGCTTATTGATGCAACAAAGGGAGTTCAATACATGAATGAAGTGATGGAGCTGCTTATAGATGGATTTGAGGAAGCAGTCAAAGATGGACCACTTGCAAGGGAAAAAGTATCTGGGGTAATGATAAAGATTATTGATGCAACAATTCACGAAGATCCTGTACATAGAGGCCCTGCTCAAATAATTCCTGCAATAAGAAATGCAATCTATGCCGGATTATTAACAGCAGGAGTTTTGCTGCTTGAGCCAAAACAAAACTTTACAATTAATATTCCACAAGAATATATGTCTGATGTTATATCAATGCTACAGAGCAAGCGTGGTCAAGTAAATACTATAACACAAGACAGAGAGCAGATTTCGATAATTGCAAAAATGCCTGTAGCTGAAGTCATTAAAGGATTTTCTAATGATATAAGAGGATTAACACAGGGCAGGGCGATATGGTATCAAGAATTTGCAGGATATGAGAAAATGCCACAAGATCTGCAGAATAAGGTTGTTGCTGAAATAAGAAAAAGAAAAGGGCAGCCACCGGAACCACCAAAACCAGAGCAGTTCCTTGCTTAATTTGGTGATTTGTTTTCTAATCTTTTAGCATTTTCTCCTTTTCCTTTTTTTTATTTTTATAAATAAAAATAATTGCTGATTTAATAATAAATATTATATACATATTATATACAAAAAATAAAATAACTGAATAAAAAGATTTTATATAATATTAATATTAAAAATCAATATTAAAAGAAAGAATAAAAATATATGCTTCAATTATATATTATGCTTTACAATTATATTGCAATAGTCGTGCTTGTTGTTTTTGCAATTCTTGTTCCCTTAGAATATCTTATGTTTTCGGCACTCATAAGAGCAAAGAGTAGGCCAAATGCAGTAAAACAAAAACCTTATGAAAGTGCAGAGGAAAGCACGGATGGCGTGCATGATATAGAAAGCGAATACTTTTCTTTTTTTGTTTTGTTTCTGCCATTTGAATTTATTATTGTTTTATTACTGCTATGGGCTCCGCTTGCTAAAATAATGGCTCTTAGTGATAATGTTCTTATGTTGGGGCTTCCAATTCTTGCAATGCTGTTCAGTGCAATAATTTATAAAATTATTATTAAAAAGTAAAAGTGACATTTTATGAATAAAGATAATGTTGATAATATTGAAAAAAGCAGTGAATCTGCAGATAAAGATACAGGAATAAAAGAGGAGAGTTCTACAAATGCAAGAATTGAAATGAATGAGCTGATTGTCAATTCTTTATCAAAATATGAGGCAAAGCCAAATGTAATGTTTGCAAAGTTAGAGAATCTTATTCAAGCATTTTCGCAGCCTATAGTAAAGTGGGCGCGCACTAATTCTCTTTGGCCAATGCAGTTTGGTCTCGCATGCTGTGCAATGGAGCTCATGGATTTTGGTGCTGCAAGGGTTGATGCAGAGAGGAAAGGATATTTACTTTTTAGAGGAACACCAAGGCAATGCGATGTGATGATTATTGCGGGATGGGTTACAAAGTCAATGGTGCCAAGAATCAAAAGATTATATGAACAAATGGCAGATCCAAAATATGTAATTGCATTTGGAGAGTGCGCAACTTGCGGTGGACCATGGTGGGAGAGTTATAATATAGTCAAAGGTATTGACCAGGTATTGCCTGTAGATGTTTATGTTGTAGGATGTCCACCAAGGCCAGAAAATTTATATGCAGCATTAATAAAGCTTCAAGAAAAAATAAAAAATGGGAAATAAAAAAATAAAAGTGACATTTGATGGAAATAAAAAGAGAAGAGCTGATCAAAAAGCTTGAAGATACAAAGGCAAATGGATATACTTATCTTAAGAAGATTACAGCAGTCGATTATATTAATTATTTAAATATAATTTATATACTTTACAACATTGATACAAAAAATGAAATTATATTTGAAGTAAAGCTTCCATCTAATGACTTAAAAATAGATACAGTAATAAATGTTTACAAGAGCGCAGATTTTTATGAACGCGAATTGTCAGAGATGTTTGGAATAGAAATTATTGGAAGAAAAATAAAGCGTTTGCTTCTTGAGGAGTGGGATGGCGCAGAAGCGCCTTTGCGAAAGAATTTCATTTGGGGTAATAAAGACTATAAAAAATTATAATTTGAATGTGATATTAATGCCTACAATGAGGATAAATGTTGGACCTGTGCATCCAAGCACACACGGAGTCCTAAGGCTTATTGTTGATGTAGATGGAGATACTATTAAAAAGGTAGAGCCACATATAGGATTCCTGCATAGAGGTGTGGAAAAACTTTCTGAAACAAGAATGTATATGCAGAATGTTTCTTATTATAATAAGCTTGATTATGTTGCACCGCTGAGTTGGGAAGATTTATATGTCGGTGCAGTTGAAAGTGTGATGGGTATCGAGGTAAAGGAACAAGCCCAATACATAAGAATAATAATGCTTGAATTTCAAAGAATTGCTAATCATTTATTATGGCTTGGGACTTTCTGCAATGATCTTGGGCAAATGTTTACAGAGTTTATGTGGACATTTAGAGAAAGGGATAAAATACTTAAATTTTTTGAACGTGTTACAGGACAGCGAATGTTTTACAATTATATGCGCTTGGGTGGAATAAGAAAGCCAGTGCCATCAAACTTTAATGATGACGCATATAATTTGATTGAATATCTTTATAAAAATATTTCTGAATATACAAAGGTGCTTGATGCAAATAACATATTTAAAGAAAGGCTTAAAGGTGTTGGAATTCTAAGTGCTGAAGATGCAATAGAATATGGTGTATCTGGGCCTGTTCTAAGAGCTTCTGGTGTTTATGAAGATGTGAGAAAAAGTCATCCATATTATGCTTATAATAAAATTAATTTCCATGTTCCATTGAAAGCAGAAGGAGATTCATTTGCAAGGTATCAAGTAAGATATGAGGAAATGTTTCAAAGCATTAAAATAATAAGGGATGCATTGATGGCAATGCCTGGGGGTGATGCGGTTGGGATGCCCGTAAAATTAATAATACCACCAGCAAAAAATAATATTATAATAGAAAGAAGGGAACTTCCAAAAGGTGAGGGATTACTTTATATAGTACCAGATAAGCAAAAGCCATATCGTATTTCTATAAGGGCACCAGCGTTCACCAACCTTGCTGTTCTACCAAAATTAGCAGAAGGAGCAAAATATGCAGATTTATTTGCAATATTGGGCAGCTTGGATATTGTAATGGCTGAAATAGATAGATAATTATATCAAATCTATATACTTATATTGGAATACTTTATATTGAATATATTAAAATATAAAAAAATGAAAAAGATAAAATATAAATATCATTTATGCTGTATATATGGATCTGTAGCGTAACTTGGATAGCGCACTCGGCTTCGGACCGAGCGGTTGCGGGTTCAAAGTTGATTGTTATTTAAATTTAAGATAAATCAATGAAAATCCCGCCAGATCCATAAATATTCAAAAATATTGAGAAATTAAAGTGGTAATAATGGAAAAAAATAAAAATATAAATGGAACTAATACCTCTACCAATATGCCAGAAAATTCTTTTATTATAACAAATTTAACTGATGGTATAAATATTATAAATATAAATGATATATTGGTTGCTAATATAGATGAATTAATGGAACAAAGCAATGCTGAACTTGAGAATAAATTTCTAAATTGGCACGTATGGATAACATTAGGTAATGACGGTTTGGATGCAGAAGGTCCAAATTATTTAAAGATTGTTTCAGATAAAACTCTAAATGAAGAAGAACAGAAGGAAATTATACTATATCTTAATGATTTATATAAACAAATTAAAGAAACAACAGAAAATAACGGAACTAGTCCATTTATTACTGTTTATGAAAAAAATTCTAATAATACCAAACAAGGGATACAACCAAATTGAACTGCACTTTTACAACTTTCCACCCGCAAAGAATTAATTGGGTGAACTACCTTGTCATTTAGGATGGGGCTTCTGTCCTACCAAGTTAGTTGAAGATTTCTTACTTTGCAGTGTTAAATCTGCTTCAAATTCCTCGATAGTTTGCTTGTTTATAAGCTCTCCAGGCTTATATAATCTATTTTCCATCAATATATTAAATGTCTGTCCTGTCTTAATATCAAGTGCAATGTTTCTAATTTCATTTCCTAATAAATCTACTTCATAAATCTCTATATTTTTTGATATTATGAATTTAACCATCGATGAAAATAAATTATTATAATAATTAGTTTGGAATCCAAATAATCTTACCTCTATATCATCATTGTTAAATCTAGAGATATCTGAAGATAGTTTTTTGATTAAAAAATTATTGTTATTATATATTCTGTATATAAGCGCGCTTTTTCTGTTTACATTGTATAAAGTAATTGCAAAATCATAAGACAAAGAAGTAATGGCAATATATCTAGGTTCTAAAAAATTATAATTAATTTCTTTTATTTCGCCTTTTTCAATATAAATTGCACCTTCTTTATCTAGCACTGATTTTGAGATGTTTGGTCGCTCCCTAAAATTAAGTACAAATCTTGCTTCTGAAATATTTATTCTTGCATTTATCAATATATTATTAAAGCCCAAATAAATCCCTTTTATAAAATAAAATTTATAATAAAATAACAATAAAGTTATAAATATATTATTAATCCTATTTGCAAATGTTTACAATTACACTATAATATATTATAAAATAGTAACATATAAATATCAAATTTTACAAAAGATATAATATTACAAAAAAATTAATATTATTAGTATTAAAGGTTTTTTTATGCAAAGTACTTTAAAAATGAATAAAGAAAAATCAAATGAAAAACCAAATAGCATCGAAAGAGTGCTTATACCAGGATGTTCGATTCTAAATTCGGAAGAAATAAATAGAATTATTGATACGTTAAATGAAATTAAAGACATTTTCTTTATAAATTCTTATAAAATACATGTACACTTGAATACTATAAATTATAAAACACCTGTTATATCAATCGAAATAGGTAAAGATGCGGACCTATCAATAAATACTGATAAAAATCTTATTCCAAAAATAAAAAAGTCAATTAAAACATATTATGATGAAGGATATAAACTTCAGAACGTTGAAGATATAGCACAGACATTGATTAGCAATGCAGCAAACATTTTTGTCAAATCAAAAGATATATATTTAAGTAATGATAAAGAAATTGAAAAAATAAAGAGATTTATAGAGGATTATATTATTGAAAAGACAGAGGAAGAAAAAATCAGAGTATTAACGCTTATTGCAAGCTTCAATTATTTAAATAATCAAAATATTAATATGGATGTTAGTAATATAAACAAATCAAGTGAACAAATATCAAAGATGTTTAATGCTTTTTTCAACGGAATCAAAACAAATGACAAAAATAACAAATATAACAAACAAAACCAAAGCGAAGTAGACCAGGCAATTAAAAGATTTCTTTATATTTCACCAATCTTATTTATATTATATGTAATTCTTAAAAATGATAGTATGTTAAGGCCAATAATAATAGAAAATTGGAGCAATAACAATTCACTTAAACGCAAATAATAATTTATTTAGTTGTTTTTATTAAAATTATAAATGCTTTTGATAATAAAAAGATATATAAAATTAAAGGTTATAATATATTAGTAATAATGCAGTGTTAGTTGTGCTGCTTTTTTATGTGAGCTAGATGAAAATAGAAATTATTGAAAGTAATGATAAATATCTAAAGTTTAATTTTATAGCGCCTAAGAAAGGCTACGCAAATGCTTTAAGAATATATGGTGCATACAGTGTGCCAACATTTGCAATTGATAAAGTAACAATATACGAGAATTCAAGTGCAATGTTTGATGAGTATATAGCACATAGAATAGGATTAATTCCTATAACAACACCACCAAAAAGCAAAGAAAATATGGAAATAATGTTTGCGCTTGATGTTACCGGTCCAAAAGTTATATATTCAAGGGATTTAGAATCAAGAGATGTAGATGTAAAAGTAGCAAATGGCAATATTCCTATAATGAAGCTTGCAGAAGGGCAGAGATTAAGGCTTGATGGAAAAGCAGTGCTCGGATTAGGATTGAGGCATGTTAAATTTCAGTCTGGTATTGTTTCATATGAACAGAAAGATAATAATTATATATTTTATGTCGAAACTTTTGGTCAAATGCCACCAATAAAAATAATTAATAATGCTATTGAAAAAATAAAAGATGATCTTGGCGAATTTCAAAAAGAACTTTCAAAGAAGCTTTAATTATTAGCGCGGAGGTGGCAGAGTTTGGCCAAATGCGCAGGACTGAGGCTCCTGTGTCTTTAGTGACTGCGAGAGTTCAAATCTCTCCCTCCGCATAAATATAAATTCAACAGCATAATAAGAAAAAAAAGGTATATATTAATAAAGTATAAATATTAGAAGGTACAAATAAAAAGAAAAAGTGAATATTAAATTAATAAAATTATCAATATAATATTATTAAATATAATAAAAATATATTATTGGGCGGTATAATGGTTTATATAGAAAAAGACAATATTAAAGAATGGCTTAGCATACTTAAAGAATCTAGCAAAGTAAGTAAAAATAAGAAATTACTTGATGAAATAGTGGATATTTTAGAGGTTTCTTCGAGAAAAAGAAAGGCAGTCAATCTTTACAAAATTAATAAATTGACAAAAGAGAATGATAATGTGATTATACCAAGGAAGCTGTTATCCACAGGCAAACTTGATCATAAGGTCAATATATCCGCTCTTGAATATTCTGATAAAGCAATTAAAATATTGAAGGATTCTGGATGTAACATTATTGATATAAAAGATATGATTAACAAAAATAGTATACATTTGATAATATAAAAAGCAAAATTATAAAATATGAGAATATTAAAATATTAAGAAAAGATATTTATAAATATCATTAAAATTACAAAGGCAAATAAAAATGTTTAAAATGTTTATAAAGAGGAGTTTTATGAAAGATGTAAATTTTACAGAATATGAAGTTTATGATGCTAAAGACAAGATTCTTGGAAGGCTTGCAAGTGTTGTTGCTAAGTGCGTTCTTAAAGGTAAAAATGTTGTTGTTATTAATGCAGAACAATCAATAATAAGCGGTAATAAAAAAGATATTATTGAAAAATATAAAGTGCGATTGGATTTAAAAGAAAGGTCAAATCCGGAGCATTCTCCGTATTGGTCCAGAAAGCCGGATTTATTTGTTAAAAGAGTTATAAGGGGAATGCTGCCATATCATAAAAAAACATCTGGCAAAGAAGCTTATAAAAGATTAAGAGTATTTATAGGAACTCCAGAAGCTTTTAAAGATGCTAAAAAAATTGATATAAAAATAAAAGAGCCAAAGGCTTTATATTCTAATTATATGAGAGTTTCAGAGCTTGCAAAACAGCTTGGTTATGAGTGATATTATGTTAGAAAAAACTGAAAATGTTCAAGCAGAAGATAAAGTAATAGATAATGTTAAAAAGAAGGATGAAGAAAATATAACATCTACAAAGGAAAAACAGAAGAAGCGTACCCAAAGAAAAACTTCACAAATATCAAAAGTAATTATTGTCAAGAGTAAAAGAAAAGAGACAATTGCAAGAGCATATATTAAGAAGGGCTCGGGTAGAATAACTATAAACAGTGTTGATATTAATGCCCTTGAATCAGAAATGACAAAATCTTTTATACTTGAACCACTTTCACTAAGCAGCGCAGCAAGAGAGTATGCAAAATCTCTCGATATAAAGCTCAATATAAAAGGAGGAGGTAGAAGTGCTCAAATGCAAGCTGCAAGAAGTGTAATTGCAAAAGGGCTTGTTAAATTTACAAATGATGATTCACTTAAAATGACATTTCTTAATTATGACAGAGGGTTTCTTGTTGATAATTCAAGAAGGGTTGAGCCAAAGAAATTCTTAGGAACAAAAGCTCGCGCAAGATTTCAAACTTCATATAGATAATTTTAACATATAATAAAAATAATAATAAATTGGTAGAAGTATAAAATAAAAAATAATTTAAAAATAATAAATATATTAAAGTGATAAAATGTTAATGCCTGTAAGATGTTTTTCGTGCGGTGCAGTAGTTGCTGATAAGTGGGAAGAATATGAAAAAAAAGTTAAAATAGAAAAGAAAGATCCAAAAATTGCATTTGATGAACTTGAGATAAAAAGAGTATGCTGCAAACGTATGTTCTTAAGCAATATAGAACTTATTGATAATATTATGCAGTTTGGAAGATAAAAAAGAGTGAATATATATCTATATGTATCTATAAATGTTTATGACAAATATTTTATAAGGGGCCGTCTGCTAGCTTGGTAGGCTTCCAGCTTGGGGTGCTGGCGACCCGAGTTCAAATGGGGGTGTCCTGAAAATCTCGGCGGCCCCATCAACAAAATAAAAATTTTAAAGAATACAAAACAAAAAGAGAAAAGGATGATAATAATGGAAGATAAGGAAAATAATAATAAAATAAATCAGAAAATTGATGATATAAAAGAAATAAAAAAGAATTCAGATTCTAAAGTAAATGTTAATTTAGAAGAAAACAGCATAGAAACTGTAATTCAAGGAGAAGTCGAAGAGCAACTTAATCCAATATCTTATTTATTAGAAGCGGGGGTCCAAATAGCAACCAAAACAAAAAGTGCAGGAATGAAAAGATTTATTTATAAAGTAAGGGAAGATGGACTTTACTTATTAGATGTTAAAACAATAAATGCAAGAATAAAGATTGCTGCATCAATGATTGCAAGATATGATTCAAAAGATGTTATTGTTACTGCATCAAGAATATATGCAATAGCAGCAGCAAAAAAGTTTTCTGAAATAATAAATGCAACCTTTATAAGTGGAAGAGTAACTCCAGGAATATTTACAAATCCTAATAAAAAGGATTATATGGAGAAAAAGCTTATTTTAATAAGTGATTCAAGGAATGAAAAGCAAGCAGTTAAAGAGGCAAGCATGGAAAATATGTCAATAATTGCATTGTGTGATACTGATAATTTAACAAAATTTATAGATCTTATAATACCTGCAAATAATAGAGGCAGAAGATCACTAGCATATATATATTTCTTGATGGCAAGAGAAATACTCAAACAAAAAGGAGAAATAAAAAGTTATGAAGAGTTTAACAAGGCACATACTGTTGATGAGTTTGAAGCAGTTGTTGAGCAAAAAGAAAAGATACAAGTACAGCCTGATGCTATTCATCAATAAAATTTTCTCTTTTTCTGAATCTTAAGCTTGTGCATTAACGGCAAAATCTCTGATATTAACTTTATTAACCAATGGATTTTTATTTTTTTCATTCATTTTACTATTTATAATATTAGGATGTTGACTTTTATATTATATCACTCAGCTCACCTTTTTAAAGTTTTCATTTTATAATATCTCCACCCTATTTATTTATATATAATATATAATATATGCAATAATACATGCAATTGCATGTG
>JAJZYD010000018.1 GCA_021806095.1 Microcaldota archaeon | reverse complement strand
TTGAAGCGAGAAGTCCCAAACTAACGGACGTGGCAGAAGCCCCGTCCATAAGGGCGGGGTAGTTCACCATTGAAAACATACTTAAGTTTGTGCGCGCTACTGGAACAGAACCAGACAAAGAATTTGTTGAAATAGCAATAAACGAACTTGAAGAAGATAAAGAAGAAAATTAATAAAGTTAATTAAAAAATAATGAAAGATAAAATTAAATTTATTAAATTCTATTTGTGTGAAGACGATGCCTTTAACTGACTATTGAGGTCGGTGAAGTCTTCATTCATATCTTCCAATGCCTTTTTGAGCACATCTTTTGCCTTTTTCTTTTTTGTTTTTAATACAAGCAATGGTCTATCTACTCCAGGGTGGCTTTTATTTACTCCTGCAAATTCAACTTCACTATATTCTAAAAGCCTATTTGCAATAAGATCTGGAAATACTAAAGTGCGTTCTTCAAATTCTATTTGCAATTCATAATCTTCATTTTTTATAATGTTTATTTTCATATTAATCCCCTATTTATAATTTTATAATTATAAATTGTTTTTATTTATTTTTTATAATTTTAGATTATTTATTTTTTATTTATGCCTGTTGTCAAAATGTTTATGTGTAAATTTTGAATTATTGTGAAAATTTCTATTTCTATCCCTAAATCTATTATTATATCTATTTTCTCTTCTTTCTTCATTATTGTCATTGTATCTGTCATTTGCACTATTATATTTATTTCTGTTGCTTTGATTTGACAATACTCTTTTATTTTCTTTTTCTAAATAATCAACTATCTGTTCAAAAGACATATAAAAAGGACTTAATTGTTTTTGTTCTTTATGTTTACATTCTGTACATACTAAAAATCTATAATCATTCTTAATCAAAGGAATTCCACAAAAAGGGCAGGTTGAAAAAACAACACCTAAGTTTTGTTCAAAAATATCTAATATATATGTATCTTCTTCCAAATCTATTATTTTTGCGAGTATAATATCTCCTATACTGCAGGGTTTATGCTGATGGTTGTCATGGCTTCTTCTCATAATTATTTTACCATCAAATAAAGCAAGATATTCCTCATTTTCTATTTTGATATCATCTATCTTTACAAAAACTACACTTCCAACATTATCTGTTATTTTACCTATAATTACCATATTATTCTGTATCTTAGATATTGATTTTAATGGTTTAACTTCTATTTTTCCATTTTCTTTTATTATTTTGCCAAATGCGGCTGATCTTATAACTCCTTCATCAACAAAAGTATTTTTTGAGGATAAAAATTCTTCTTCAATTCCTAATGCTTCTCCTGGTAGAACTATTGCATTATCATCTTTCATAAATTTATCACTCTTTTATCTGTTAGCCTTTCTTTGCTTCTTTTTCTTTTTATTCTTTCTACTTTATTTTTAATTTCATTATATTTTCAGAATCTTTCATGCTTTCTGAGTTAAGCAGAGCATTATAAACAGCAAATAAGACATTATATTTTGTTCTTGTTCTACCTTTTGAAAAACTCCACAGATCCCTTACACCTGCAAATTCCAACATTTTCTTAACAGGTTCACTTGCAACAATTCCTAAGCCTCTTGGTGCTGGTTTGAGAATAACTTCAACGCTTCCACATTTGCCCTTTGTTGTAATCGGCAAGCTATGATCTGTTCCGCATGCACACTGCCATGAGCCACATCCCATAACAATAGGTATTATATTAAGTTTTGCATTTCTTATTGCACTATCTATTGCAGCTTTGACCTCTATATCCTTACTACTACCTACTCCAATATGGCCGTGTTCATCGCCAACAATTACTGTTGCTCTAAATTTTGATTTTCTATTATTCTTTGTCATTCTTTGTACGCTGATAATTTCTACAACATTATCTTTTAGATTAGGGATAAGTGCATCTATAATTTCAACCTCTTCTATTCTTTTTCCCATATTAAAAATTTGTTCAATGCTTGTTATTTCATGTGCCTTTACTTTCTTCCCAATCAATGTCTTTGGTTCCCAAGTGTCAATGTTAAAAATTTCTTTTTCACTTTCTGAATATCTATTTCTATTCAATAAATCACTCTGTTATATTTATTTTATATTTATTAATTCTTTACAATATTTTGTAATATATTACAATAAATCCATTTTCATTTATTATTAGTTTGTGCTTCATTTATCTTCATCTTTGCAACTTCAAAAAGTTCACTAATTTTGTTTATATCAAATTTTGATTTAATATATGACGAAAATTTGTTTTTGTATTGTTTTTCATCTGATTTTAAAATAGCTGCATAACTTGATATATGTGCTCCTTTTATTCTATTTTCATCTACTTCTATATTATTTCTTAATTTTATTCCACCATCAACTATTCCTTTTGCAGCAGCATATATAATGGATGATTTAATTGGTTTATATAAACCCATATCTAATACAACTTCATTTCCTTTATCTTGAAATTTCTTTGCAGCAAGTAATCCTGTTAAATAGGCAGTTGGAATATTTCGTTTTGGTTCCCATCCAAAGTTTTTGAGTATTGATGAATTTACACTGCCTACTATCTTATCACTTCTTTCTTTTTCATCTAATATAACAAACTGCACTAAAATATTTCTATTGCTTTTTCTTATTACTGCTCTTATATAATTTCCTTTGAGCAATGCGATTCGCTTCTTATAATTTGTCAATCCTTTTGCTCTTCTTTTTTTTATTCTTTTTAACATAAAATCACTCAAATGTGTTTAAGCTTCTGAATTCTTTCATTATCAATCTTTATACCACTTTCTTTTATATGATTAAGCATTGTACCTTTATTTAAAAATACACCCCCACGGGCAAGCTTATAAAACTTTTTAAAGTTCTCGTTGTCTATTAATTTATCATGCTTTAATGATAGCAATATTCTTCTCAATGCGCGTATTTTCTTTTTATAATCTGTACCTCCTCTTGCATTTCTTGTTCCTCTTCTTTTGCTAATGCCTCTTCTTCTTTTATATTTGCCTTTTTTTGTTATAATCGGTTTTGAGTATTTGCTCTGATTATGTTTTGGTGCTGCTGCATAAATATTACCATCCTTTATGAGTTTTCTTACATCACTTCTTGTTATTGCCTTTTTTGAGTCCTCAAGGCCTTTTGCAGTTATTTTTATACTGCTAATTCCTCTTCCTAAAATATTTGCTGCAATTCTCTTCGTCAATCTAATACTCATTTTATAGCACCATTAACAATATGTATATTATTCTGTTTAGCAAGTATAATAATTTCTGATCTTTTTTTCTTTGAAAGATTTGATGCAAGTACTACATTATATAATTGATTTGTGTTGTTTGATTTTGAATCTTCTAAAAACTTCAATATTTCGTTCTTATTATGTATAAGCATTAATTTTTTACCATCTTTTCTTATACCTTTAATTTCTTTTGGATTTCCATAGCCTATTGATGGGGAAGCACCGGCAAACGCCTTCTTCACTCTTTTTTTATTATCTATACCTCTTTGTTTTCTCCATCTTTCTTTTACTCTTTTTCTATTCTTTGCTCCAAAGTTAGGTACATTAAATTTTGGATGATTTTTTTTCTTTGTAAACATAATTTATAACACCTTATTGAACTTTATAAATACCATCTTGAAATATTCTATTATCTTTATTTCTCATTTTGCATGTTTTTCTGATATTTGCGGCTGTTTGAGAAACATCATCAATTTTTGTTCCATAAATTCTTACATTTTGTCCTTTTATTTCTACTTTTGTATTTCCAACAATCTGAGAGATTCTAGGTGCTCTTTCACCAATTATATTTTTTATAAAGATTTTTTCACCTTTTACTTCTATTGTTATCGGAAAATGTGCAAATACTGTTTGCATGTTAATCTCAAAATATTTATTTGTTCCTTCCATATCATTTGTTAATTCTTTTGCAAATGAATTTTCAGCCATTTTGCCTTTCTTTAAAAGTATTTTATTATCTTTTTTTGCTTGAATAATCAATTTTTTATTATCTTTTTTTACTTCTATTAAAGCATCATTAAAATTTCTTGTATTTATGCCAAGGCTACCTTTAATTATTACGTTGCAATCCTTTATTTCAATATCTACTTTATCTGGTATATCTAAAGATATCATTATAAAACCTTCATATTAATTTAATTAATAAATATAAGCTATTAGCCTACCTCCAATATTTTTTGCTTTTGCTTCTCTATTTGTCATGAGTCCCTGTGGTGTTGATATTATTAATGTACCAAAGTCCTTACTTGGTATATATTGCATTTCATACTTAATTATTTCATTTGCTGAAACTGCAAATCTTGGTTTTATTACACCTATATTATTAATTTTATTAAGCAACTTCACTCTTATTTTTTTGAATTTATTGTCGGTAAACTCTTCAAAATCTTCTATATATTTCTCTTCTTTCATCACTTTTAATATCAATTTAGTAAGCTTTGTAGATTCAAGTATACATTCTAATCTACCTATTCTTTCATTTGTTTTTATCTTGTTTATTGCATCAGCAACTTTATCTACCATAAATATCACTAATATTTTAATTAATCATACTTTTTAAAGCCTATATCCTTTGCAACTTCTCTAAAACATCTTCTACATATATAAAGATTATGGGATCTTATTAATCCTCTTACATTTCCACATATTTTACATTTTCTTATCCCTTTTCCTTTATATTTCTCTTCATATTTTACCATTATCTCACTTTAATTTAATATAAATATATTATTACATTACTCTATTATATTATACAATTATATCATACAATTTCTGTATTAAATCTCTTTTTCATAAAGTCAATAATCTCCTCTTTTTTTATCATTTTATGTTTCATAGATATTTTTGATTGTTTTCTTTTTCTTTGTTCGACTCTTGCTCCCTTTCTTTTGAAAGTAATATTTACATTTAATCCTAACATTCCAATCTTTGGATCATACTTAACTTTGCTTATATCAATATATTCTTTAATGCCAAAATTTACTGTATTATTCATTATATTGCTCTCCTTTAGTTTGTTATCTACTGCATCAAGAAGTCTGTTTGCCAATGTCTCTGCATTTTTACCTCTTATTGTAACCATCGCACCTATTCTTTGCCCTTTTGATACCTTAAATGCAGGATTTCTCTTTTTTGATAATGTTGATACTGGTTTGCTATTGGTTATTATTTCTATAAGGTTTTTTGCATTTTTGTTTATAGATTCATCACTCCCAGTGCCCATATTTATTACTACCTTCTCGATGTTAATAGCTCTCATAATATTTTTATTATCTTCCATCTATTCAACCCGTTACTATTATATTTCTAACAAGCGTTCCAAAACTTTTACCCTCTTTTGTTTCAATAGTTACGCTCGGTTTCATTTTTATTGATCCAGGTTTAACTTCCTTAATTATACCCTCTATACCAA
Source organism: Microcaldota archaeon (assembly GCA_021806095.1). Classification (GTDB taxonomy): domain Archaea; phylum Micrarchaeota; class Micrarchaeia; order Micrarchaeales; family Micrarchaeaceae; genus JAJZYD01. Next base: position 8,904 of record JAJZYD010000018.1, on the reverse strand, counting down.
CGTGTACACCACTTATTATATAACATTTTGCACCCGTTTTTAATGGTAATATTGATTTTATTTTATTTGATTCATCAACTATAACTGAATCATTTACTTTTATATTATTATCACCATTTATAATGCTTCCATTATGTAATTTTATAATAATATTTGCTTTTTTTGTTTTATACTTCCCTATTGCCTTATAAATCATATTATTATAATCTGGTTTTTCAACAGCTTCAAAACTTGCTCTTCCATGCATGTCAATACCTATTTTGAATGCACCCTTTCCTTTTATTTCAACAATATCTCCAAATCCAACTGGAAATCTTTCATCGTTGATTGGTTTATTATTAACAGTTACTATATTGCTTTTGATTATGTGTTTAATATTTTTCATTATATCTGCAGCTTCTACTTTCTTTAATACTAATGATATAGGTATGCTGTTTTCTGAGTTAAATCTACCTGGATTTGCCTTTGTGACATATTTGCTTTCTTTTCTATGAACCCCAAAATAAATAGGGGCGGCAAGTGTGTTTATATGCCTACTATTACCTTTTCTAGCCATAAATATTCACTCATTTTATAACTTTTTAATATCTTCAATATTTTTCTTTACATCTATTTTATTTTCTTTTATCTCTTTTACTTTTTTAACTTCTGCTTTAGTATCTTCCTTTGTTAAATCTTTTAATGTGGCAGTGTTAATATTATTTGCAGCAGATTCTTTATTTGGTTTTTGTGTTTGTTTTAGTTTTTTTGCGCGCACCTTATCATTTAAATTAATATCTATGATGCTTACATTATTTGTTGATATAGGTATACCTATTTCCTTACCTTTTGAATTTTTTCTTACAATTCCATTTATTAATATTTTGTTTGTTTTAAGATTGACTGCAGAAACTACACCGGTTTTACCCTTTAATTTTCCAACTTCAATTTTAATAGTATCCCCTTTTGATATTTGTATTGCTCTTGGCAAATTTAATTTTTTTCTTAATGTTTTGTCAACATGTACATGTACAAATTTTTGTCTAACATGCATTGGTGCAGTATACCTAAATAATCTTTGATTCCTTGGTTTGCTGCTTTTTATCATTTAAATCACTAAATATAATTTTAATATAATTTTAAACAACTCTTGAGGCAATGCCTGCGAGCTTTATATACCTATCTACAACCTCTCTTGCCATTGCCCCTTTGACTTCTGTCCCTATTGCAAGATTTACATCATTTATTAATATTGCTGCATTATCTTCAAATTTTACGTGCATACCATTTGCTCTTCTAATTGGAGATTTTTGTCTTATAATAACAGCTCTAACCTTCTTCTTGATATATGCTTGAGATCCACTTTTAACGCTTGCAATGACCACATCCCCAATTCCACTTGCAGCCATTCTTCTATGCCTTCCTGCCTTTCCTCCTAATTTATTTATTATCATCAATGTTTTAGCGCCACTATTATCTGCGCAAGTTAATACTGAACCTGGAACGAGTGTTTTAGATATATAAGTTGATAATCCTTTCATAAAATCAAACCTTTATTAAGTATTTTCTTTTTGAAGAACTTTAATAACAGCAAAAGACTTCGTTTTACTTAATCTTCTTGTGCCTCCAATTATTACATGATCTCCAATTTTAACATCTAAGCAATCTGGTTTATGTGCAGCTATCTTAGAATTCTTTCTTAAAAATCTTAAATATTTTGGAAGAAATGTTGTATACTCATGTCTAATAATGACTGTTCTTTTTTGTTTATTACTCACAACAATTCCTTCAATCTGGTAACCATGTATTTTTAATGAACCGTGAAACGGACATCTTGGATCATTGCATTCCATTTAATCACATTAAATATTTTTATATCCCTTAATCTATTTTGTTAAATATCTTTTTTTATAATATTTGATACATTTCTCAATTCTCTCATAACTTCTGAAGTTTATTTCTTTACCATCAACTATAAAAATGTTTCTGCCATCTATTTTGAATGCAAATGTAGAAATATTTTTTGTTACCCTTTTTATTCCTTTCGATGTTTCTATCAGTAATGTATTTTTAGTTTCATCTATTACTTTTCCCTTGATTCCTATCTGTGATTTATCATTGCTCTTTATAGTTTTTGCTTCCTTACCTATAAGTTCATGCAAAACAATTGTTTTATTATTATATAGATACATACTTTTAAACCTTTCGTTTTATTTTATATATATTTTATAATATACTCTGTTATAATTTAATTTTGTGATATTTAATATTTATTATTTATAATAATAATTAGTATTTAGCTAATATTATCTTATCTATTACATTTAAATACAATATAAATATTTAGAATTATTTTGTTATAAATTATCTTATTATAATCCTATCAGATACATTTGTTATTCTATCAAGATCATATTTTAAAGTATTTCCATAAGTTGTTTTAACTATCATTACACCTTTTTTGAAGTCTATTTCGCTTATTCTGCCAATGTATGCACCAATATCATTGATGACTTGTTTGTCTATTAATTTAATTTTTCTTAATGCCTTATTTCTAAAGAATATGCTCCCTTTTGAAATCAAATATCCTATAATTAACAATATTATGCTATATTCAATTAATTGTGAGAAGTAAATTTGTCCTATAATCCATGCAGCTGCTATATAAAAAAGGATTATTACAACAAAGATATAAGCAACATAGGTTATATGTGCTAACATCTTATATTTCATGCTTCTGCTTTCAAGATCAATTGCCCTTCCCAGCATAAATAATAATACTGATATAAAAAATATAAGTAAAAATCCTTCTATCCAATAAGATGCTAAAATCAAAGGATCATAAATTTGTGTAGAAAGTGCATATGTATAACTACCATAACCTATTATAAGTGCTATAATAAAGAAGATTATTGATGATATATAAAATATAAAACTCATTCTGTATATGCTAAGTCCAAGCCCTTTGAATGAATTAATTAAGAAATCTTCAAATCCAAATCCTTTTTGTATAAGATATAGTCCAATTAGCGCAATTGGTAACTGCCAGCCATAATTAAAGTAATAGCTAAGAGCAAAAAGTATAAATAAGATTGCAGGAATTCCAAATATAATTCTTGCATAATGAGGTTCCTTGAGCTTTTCTATTATTGTAAAATAAGTATTTTCAAATTGTTCTGCTTGTTTCATTCTTACAAAATCTACACTATTTATTTTCACTCTTGTTTTGAGTATAGGCAATGCCCTATTATCACTAGCACCATCAGTAACAAGTAAACACGAATCTGCCTTAAATTTATCAAGTAATGTATCAATCTGCCTTGCAAGTTCATTGTCTGCAACAAAACCCTCTTTTTCTGCACCAGTTACTGTAGCAACAAGAACATTGTAGCCTTGTTCTTTTAATTCATCATATTTTTTGACTGCTTCAAACATTGTATTTGAATCTGTGTCTAATGGATCTGCAAGAGCGAGCTTAGCGGCCGCTTTTAGATTGTCTGACCTACCTATAACAGGTCCTGTTATGCGTGTCTTTCTATAAAGGTCATTATCTATATCAACGGCCAATATTAATATTCTCTCCATAAAACTCTTTTTTAAATTTTTTTATATAATATATTATAATTCAATAGTTAAACTAAACTAATATATTTTTATAATACTATTAAACTTGTAACTTTTATATAGGTTACTAAAAGGCAAAATTAATAATCTTTTTGCAAAATTTGTATTCTTTGGTTGTTAGATTAGCTGCCGTTATAAAATAGAATGTTACACTAATTTTGCAACTCTTTTTAAAACAAGATAAAGTGCTGCATAAGTCGGAAGTTCTTTATATACATTATTAAAAGGCTCAAATTCATTATCATTCATATAAAATTTGTTTGATTTAATTACATAAACTTTCAGAGTTCCATCTTTAAATGCAATTGCATCTTTCATTGGATCAAATTTTTCAAGTGCATTTAAAGATAAAATTTCTTTTGCCACTAATCCACTATCACCATGTATTGTATTTGGTACTCTTATCAAATGATGGATATCATTTGTTACATTTTTGTCAATAGAATCACTCTGTTTTATTGATAAATTTTTTATCACTTTTTTCCAGAATTCTGATTTCTTTGGAATTCTAACTTTATCCCAATTTCCAATGCTTATGCCAAAAATTATATCTGTTTTGTTTTTTATGAGCATTCTTGCTTCACTTTTCTCGATTCCGAGTTCAAGCAAAGAATTTTCGCCATTATTCAATCTCTTAATCATGCTACTGGCAAGTTTGCCACCCCAACCTCCATTCGTGGGCTTTGGGCCTCTTAATACAACACCTCGTTGATCTATTGTTGGAAAGAATGCATTAATATTTATTCCAATCCCTGAAATATAATTACTTATATTCCTTCTTGCCTCAGAACCTAATTTGAAGACTTCTTTATTTAATACATGTACATGATAACCTCTATTTCCGCTAAAATTGATTTTGATTTCTGATTCAGAAAACCCAAAATCGGGTATAAGAAATTCTTCTATTAATCTAATTGTTTCGTTTTTAACAGAAGAAAGACAATTTTCACAAACCCATAAATTTCCATGCTCTTTCTGACAAGCGAGATGTAAATCATCTGCATCAAGATCAAATATAAGTTCTGCGCCAAGCCATTTTTTGTTATCCATTGGTCTTGCATCTGGAAATTCATACTCCGCAGAAGAATAAGAAACAAAAGGTGGTGCATTATTTATAAAATAATTTTTAAGTAGATTGTCATTTTTAAATGCATAATGTCTAAATGAAATTTTGTTTTCGAAATCGCCAAATCCAAATTCTCGTTTATCAATATCTTTTATTTCAATTTTATTGTTTTTATAATAATATTTAATATATTCCTTAACTAACAATATTGTTTTATTATCCAACATAAAATTCTCATCAATTTATTTTTATTAATTGTTTACTATATTTTTTTAACTTTTACTTATTAGATTGTACAAGATGACTTATATAAAATAAAATAATCACTCTATTAATTAATTATTGAAAAACTTTTTATAGTTTGTCAATTAACCTATTAATTAAATTGAAATAAATTATATTAAATCTAATATAATAGAGTGTTAAAGATATATAAAAATAAAGATGATATTTTGGCGGAAATAAAGCAAGTAATAATTATAAGAAGTGATCTTGATATGAGCTGTGGTAAAATAGCAGCTCAAGTTGCTCATGCATCACTTATGAGTTATTTTGAGTCACAACATAAAGATAAAAAGATTGCAGAGGATTGGTTAAATACTGGAGAAAAAAAAATTATACTCAAAGTCACAGATGAAGAATCATTAATAAAACTTTATAATGCTTATAAATACAAAAATATTCCATGCGTATTAGTAATGGATGCAGGTTTAACTGAAATACCACCAGGAACAAAAACAGCTCTTGGAATCGGGCCGTGGATTTCTGATGAAATTGATGCATTTAGTAAAACATTAAAATTACTATAGTTGTTTAAACATAAAATAAATATTAAATAGAAGAAAAAATAAAGTTATACATAAGTGAGCCAGTCATTAAATATTTCATCATTGCCATTTATTATATCATAGAATTTGTCTGATAACATTTTTGTTATTGGTCCTAATTTTTCATTGCCTATTTTATGTCCATCTATGTTGATAATAGGTGTTATTTCTGCAGCAGTGCCACTAAAAAAAACTTCATCTGCTGTATATAATTCATCTTTATGAATTTGCCTTTCTTCAATATCAATACCAATCGTTTTTGCGATTTTAATAAGTGAATCTCTAGTTATGCCAAAAAGAATATCGGCACCTTCATCGGGAGTTATAAGTTTATTGTTATTGACAATAAATATATTTTCTGCAGATCCCTCTGCAACATATCCATTTTCTGATATAAATATTGCATCATCAAATCCTGCATATTTTGCTTCAAAATTGCCCAGTATAGAATTAACATAATTTCCACTTGATTTTGCACGTACAGATACAATGTCTGAATTTATTCTATGCCAAGAAGATATTTTACATTTGATTCCTTTTTCCTTTCCACTACCAAAATATGCACCAAATGGTAATGCAGCTATAAATACGCTTGTTTTTTTGTTATATGCGCTAAGTCCTATTTGGTCTGTATTATAAAATGCAAAAGGTCTTATATAGCAAGGATCAATATCATTTTCCTTTACAACTTTTACTATTGCATTAAATATTTCATCTTCATTATATTCTAAATTCATATAACAAATTTTTGCACTATTCAAAAATCTTTTGACATGATCTCTGAGCCTAAATATTATTCTTCCTTTATTTGTTTTATAAGCTCTAATTCCTTCAAATATACCACTCCCATATTGTAGTGAATGTGTCAATATAGGTACTTTAGCATCTCTGTAATCTACTATTCTTCCATCTAACCAAACTTTAAGCTTACTATAATCTTTTTTTTCCATACTATCATCAATCAAATATTTATTCCAAAAAATTTCAATATAATTATTATTATAACAGCTGGCAGTCCAAATAGTGCAACTATAATAATTAATGGTATGGTTATTAAAATTCCAAACCCAAGCAAATAATTAACTGCAAAGATAGCAATTAACCCCAATATACTGTTTATAATAATTTTACCTATTAATTTTCCTATAATAAAAAAAACAACAATTGCCAGTACTGCAAGTAATGCAATCAATACACCGCTAAATAATGGACCATTAAAAATTGAAAATATTAATCCAATGTTTGAAAGCATTTTATCACTTTTATTTATCTTTATTTATACTTTATTTACACTATATTTATAATATAAATATTATAATTAATTTACATTAAATATTTCTAAAGAAAAATAAAATATAATTTATTAAATAAATAATACTTAATGTTTTTAACACTATCTGTCAAACAATATTAATCCAAGTATAAGTATTTGAAACAACCTCTATATTCTATCTTTAAATTAATGTTTTTTAAATAAAAGATTTTTTCGTTATTTATCTAACACAGACTCAAAACTGCGCAAGATATTTAAAGCTTTCCAGTGAGATTATTGCGGTGATATGGATGTTCGGACCTGATGAAACGACTAGCGGCGGAGGATCGCCTTATTAAATAGACCTATTTATTTTTAATTTTAATATTGTATTTTTTCATTTTCTTTTATTACTTTGTATTCTTGGCTTAAATGTATATATTGATTGCTATAAGTTTCATCAAAATTTCTATAGCATAGATTGCCCAATAAAATAGTTGTTATTATACTTGTTTTTATTTCAATTCCTTTAATTGAATTCCTTATATTTTCTTCGATTGTTACTGCATCATTTTCATTTAAAATAGATGCAATAAATAATATTCCGTGTGGATCTTCAATATCACCAACAAGTGCATATTTATCAATAAAATTATTTTTACTTATAATTTCCAATAATAATTCCTTTCTAGTTTTAAGATTCTTTTTCATATTTATTATATTAATAAATATTATAAGATTATAATGTATTGGTGGTGTTTGAAGTGTGATTGTTATTCTTTTTAAAAATTTTTTCTTTTTGAGATTGTAGATAGCAAAATCCACAGATGATATATTAATATTGTTTTTTATTGCAATCTCTTTGAAACTTATTCTTTTGTTCTGTGAAAGCGCTTTTAAGACATTATATTCAGTTGTCGTTATATCAGTTAATTTATTGTATCTCTTTACTTCAACTTTTTTTTCGTTGTCTTCGAGTATTAATTCTCCCGGATGAAATATTTTTCTGCTTGGCTTTATCCACATCCTTTCTTTTAATAATTCAAATGATTCTTGGCGCAATGGGACAAAATTATAACCTTCAAAGAATGAAACTGAGTACCACAAACCATTATATTCTCTTAACAGACTTTCTGATCGTTTTTGGTGTATAAAAGTTGCCATTTCATAATTATTCTTTGCATAGAAAAATATTATCACATCATATTCTCCTTTTATCATTGCTGCAAATACAACTCTTGGGTCATTCTCGAACGCTTCTTTTATTATTTTAGGATCAGGTTTTTTAAAGAATTTAATTAATAAAATAAACTCATTAAAACCTAATTTAAGCATATTGATTTCTGGTATATATTTAATATTGAATTGTTGTTCAAGTTTTTTTACTCTTTGTTCTATAATATAATTTGACAGATTATATTTAGCAACATTCTGCAATTTTGCAATTGCTGCATAATTTATCAAACCATTCATACTAAGTGCTTTTAAGATTTCTTTATCTTCTTCATTAATCATTATTGAAGGATAAATAGGTTTAAGAGTATTCTTCTGTTTGATTGCCTCTAATTCTTCATCACTCATCTCCTGTGGCAAAAAAACAATTCCACCTCTAGATAAAATATAATCTTTTGCTTGATCTAATGTTGAAATTTTCTTTTTCTCAATTAATTGACCATCAATATTAAATCTTCCAATATACTCACAAATCAATTTTTTATTGATATGTCGATCTCTATAAAGATAGTATCTCCCATTAATTTTTCTTATAGCCAATCTTTCTTTTTTTAAGCTTTTATTTTTTAACTTTTCAAATGCCTCTTTTATCTCTAAAGGTAAATTTTCCATATAATAACTTCAATAGTAAAATTTATATTTGTTTATATTTTATTCATTTTTAAGATATTTAAATATAAAAAACATTTATTTTTTTGTTTATTTTAGTAATTTTTATAATATATTTAAAAAATAACAATTATATTGAATGTTGTTGGCAACAATCTATAAATAAAACAAACTTCATAATATATAATGTAAGGGATTGACAATGAATCCCTTGCACCACCCACAATCTTTCACCACTACCCACACATTATATTTGTGGTGAGATTATGACAAAACCAAAATTTGAAATAAGAAAATTGGATGAGAAAAGATCT
>JAJZYD010000017.1 GCA_021806095.1 Microcaldota archaeon | reverse complement strand
AGAAAAATGTAAAAAGAAAGATGAAAAGATTTGTATATATTTTGTTTTTCATAAATATATTGGTTATAATATGATAATTCCAAATAAATTATCTAAAGGAGATAAAATAGCAGTTATAGCACCTTCTAGGAGTTTATCTATAATAGGCAGAGAAAATATACAATATGCTATTGATAGACTCAAGACTCTTGGTCTTGAAGTGGAAATATCAAAGCATGCAATGGAAATTGATGAATTTTCTTCATCTTCAGTAAAATCAAGAATTGAAGATTTGGAATGGGCTTTTTCCGACAAAAAAATAAAAGGAGTACTCACGGTAATCGGAGGTTTCAACAGTAATGAGCTGCTTGATGACATAGATTTTGATCTTATAAAAAAAAATCCAAAACCATTGTGCGGCTACTCTGACATAACAATACTTAATAATTCAATACTTGCCAAAACTAATATAGTCTCTTATTATGGTCCACATTTTTCTACTTTCGGCATGTTGAGAGGAAATGAATATACTGTTGAATATTTCAAAAAATGCCTGATATCAAAAGAACCGTATAATATTATTGAATCTAAGGAGTGGAGCGATGACCAATGGTATAAGGATCAAGAGAACAGAAAATTCTTGAGGAATGAAGGTTATAAAATTATAAACCCCGGCTCTGCAGAAGGCACTATAATTGGAGGCAACCTTAACACTTTAAATCTTCTGCAAGGGACCGAATATATGCCTAGCCTTGAAAATTCAATATTATTTTTAGAAGATGATGAAGCCACTACTCCTGCAATTTTTGCGAGAGATCTGCAATCAACCATACATCAACCCGGATTTGAAGGCGTAAAAGGTATAGTAATAGGAAGATTCCAAATCAACACTCAAATGACAGATGCACTTCTAAGGAAAATAATAAAAACCAAAAAGGAGCTTGATAATATACCAGTCATAAGCAATGTTGATTTTGGACATACAACACCTATGGCAACATTTCCAATAGGAGGTACTGCAAAAATAAGTGTAGATGAAAATGGCGTTTCCATAACTATAAGAGATCATTAGCAACCATATCTAAATCTTCATCAATTAGCGAAGGTTTATGATAATTATAGCTGATACTTTTTTTATAATATAATAAACAAAAATAATCAATAAATTATTGATGATACATAAAGAATGCAGAAATTAAATAAAACAATACTTTAACAAACTATCTAATCTTTGATCTAATTTTAATTTTTATTAGAAAACTATAGAAAAGGAACTAGAAGATTTAAATATGTAACTATAATAATATTCTTAAAGTTTAACAGTATGCTGAAATTTCTACTATTGTAGATGAAAAAGAGTGGTTGAAGAGCTGCAAAAATCAAAATTGCCTGTTGATTATTGATTAAAAATCTTCAATAATTTTATATAATTAAATTATCTTCTCTCATTTTTATCTTTCTTTTCCTTTTTATCTTTTTGTACTTTCCTTTTTTTCTATTGACAAGAAAATAGAAGAGAGAGATAATAATAAATAATTAAAATACAATAAAATATTAAATATAATAAATAAAAAAATATTAAATATGATAATAAAAATAAACGATATATTGGTTTTATGGCTGAAGATAACAGCGCTTTATCAATAAAGCGCTCTGATATTGTATACAGGCACATGCATGATCCAGCTCTGCTCCGCTACTATTATAAAATCAAAACAATATCAAATATCAACATCAAAAATTTTGAATTATCCGGCACATCACCGACTGATATTTTCATTGGAAGATATAATTATCCTAATGTTTATGTAGGTCCTTTGGTGCCTCCAGAATTTGGAGATACTTCTGTATTAGGAACCCCAGAAAGATGGAAAAACCTATCTATAGAGAAGATTGTTGAATTTCGATCAAAGCTTGTTAGAGGTATGTATACAGTCAATGCTAATGATGTTGACAAAAACAGGACAGTGCAGCAAATACAGGAGCTTGCAATGGCAGAGAAATTTGAAGATGCTTCGATAAATTTTGTTGGCAAGCCTATAATCAAACTAGAGCTCCATGATGAAGTGCAGCCTTTTGGCCCCAGTGTATATATGAAAAATCTTGAAATTTCAAACATCAAAGCAGAAAAGAATATAGAAAAGATGTTTTTTGATTATGATGCAAAAGCTTCAACAGCGCTTACAGAACTATATAATAAGAATATAGAAGTATCGAAACTACAGCGCGCCTTCTCTGCTGGCTTGTTCGGCACAAAAAACAAAAGAAAGCTTGTTCCAACAAGGTGGAGTATAACCGCTGTTGATGACACACTTTCAAAATACAACCTTAGCGAAGTAAAAAACTATGATAATATTGATGCAATTCATGCTTATTTCAATACATCGCTTGACAATAGATGGCTCATATTTTTTGTACCTGGAAACTGGCAGTATGAATCAATGGAAGCCTGGTGGCCAAAGACAATATGGAATGAGAACGGGAGCAATATTTCAATATATTCATCTTATGAATCTTATTATGGAAGGAAGACTTACGCTGAGATTGGAGGATGCTACTATGCAGCTAGATTAGCCGTAACAGAGAAACTACAACAGCTCAATAAACAAGCAATAGTATTAATTTTAAGGGAAGTCCATGAAGGATACACAATGCCTGTTGGGGTATGGAATGTTAGAGAGCATGTTAGAGAAACTCTTACAAATGAACCGCTAATTTTAAATAATATAAATGACATGTTTAATATAATAAAAGAAAGGTTATCAATAAAACCTGAATCATGGGTTAAAAACGGAAAACTACTTGCTGACCTATATAAACAAGAGAGGCTTTAGTTGCCTTATTCTCATTTTATTATTTAATTATTTTTATATTATTCTTTGATATTAAAATATTCAATTCTCTACATGCAAATAATTCTTCTTTTGCAAGAATTTTATTATTATTGAAAAATTTAAACATATAAGGTTTTCCTTCAATTAAATTTTCTATTTTCACAGACTTGTTTCTGACATAAACTTTTGATATTTCATCATCTAGATACAATACACTTATATTATTGACATCAAGCCTTTCTGCGTTATTTGTCTCAATATTAAGTTTCATTGCTATGCGTTTTGGACTTTTTATATTATTTCTTAAAAGATAATTATTAAGTAGATCATTATTTGCAACTTTTTTATTTATATAATCCTTCGTTTTTATAAATATTGTATCTTGTGTTAATTTTTGGTCTCCTACTTTAATAACATAATTAAGTGCGCCTATTCTAGATTCAAGATGCTTTAGCTTTTGTATTACATCATCTTCTTCAGCATACGTAAACACAAGATCGCTTGAAGCAATTTCTGCAACATCCGGGGCTTGTTTAAGATATAACTTAATTTGGCATAGTCTTCTTATTGCTTCATCAATGTCAATCATATTATGTGTCAACAACATTAAGCCTACTCCTAATTTTCTGAAATCCTGCACTCTATATTTTAAATCTTCTACTGCACTGCTTTCCTCATCTCTAAATATCAATTGTGCTTCTTCGACACATATAAGTAGTCTAAGTGCGTTGTCTCCATTTATATCAAATGTTGATGCAAATGCATACAGTTGATTTAATATTAAAGCATAAAGATAAGGCTTTGTCCCAACACTTATTTTTGAGAGATTAAATACAATACCGTTTTCAAGCATATCTTCTATTTTTATACCCTCTCTTGATGAATATTCAACTCTGTTTATAATACTCCTTAAATTTTCAAGTGCAGATTTTATATTTTCTCCATGTTTTGTATAAATTACACTATTATTTGTTCTTTTTGCATGGAACTTGATTATTGAATTTTCTATCTCTTTATACACTAATACAGGATCTGGCGTCATAGTTTTAGAATAAATATTTCGAAATGCATTTAACATGCATTTTTCCATTGGCTTTTCATAAGGTCCAGCATTAGAAGCAGATGATAATATCATAGATAAATCTTCATAAAATTTGTCAACTTTTGAATTTTTTGGGCATCTAAAAAAATTTATAGGTGTATTTTTATCATAAAGATTAACAAGATACATTTCATGTGAATTTGCAAAATCATTCCATTCATCTGTAGGTGATATAATAACAATTTTATGGTTTCCTTCTTTAATAAGCTCATTGATTATAGCCATTGCTTCATTTGTCTTTCCAGATCCAGGCAATCCTGTAATTATACATCCTAAATTTAACGAAGAAGAATTTATCTTAATTGGTAGATTTGTATTTAATACTGAATTTTTCATAAATGTTCCTATTTCTATTCCATCATAAAGCTTTGGTGTAGTTGTTTGTAGTACATAACTTATATTTGCAAAGCCTCTAAAATTTAGGAATAATTTTGCAATATTAATTCCAAAGGGAATAGGATTTGTTTTATTCAAGTATTTTTTTAAAGGTGCTTTTATTTCTGAGCTTATTGAAGAAAATACAAGAAATCTATTTTTAATATATTCTTCTATTACTCCAGTGTCATCATCAACAATAAAATAAATATTATATATTATACCATTTTTTAAAATTGAATTGTTTATTGATTCAAGTGATTCTTCAAGAAATATTGCTTCTTCAGAATCAATAAAATTATCACTTTGAATTGAAACATTCATTTTTCTGCTCAATGAATCTGATTGCATTGATTTTGTTTCTTTTGAGTAATGTTTGCTTAACGTCTTTTCTATATAAGTTTTAGCAGATTCTATCTCAGAAATATTTAAAGGAATAAATAATATTGATAAAAATCCTCTATTAATATCAATATCAAAAATATCCCCAAATATATTCAAGTTTATTGTATCTATTTTTCTATAGACAGATAATATTTTATATATTTTTTGTGATTCATCAAGTTCTTTTCCAATATTTGTTAGTAAAAGACCGGAAAGGGATTTTGTTAGTTGTGTTGAAATTATGGATGAGTTTTCCTTTTTTAAACCTAATATATTTGTTTTTGTAATAAAATCATATAATAACATAAAAGGATTATTTCCAATACTTTCAAATAACAGTTCCTTGTCAATATCTGTATTTGGCAAGCTTTCAATTCTAAAAAAATCAAACAATTCAAACATAATAATACCTATTACTTTTATCTAAATATAATTGCGATTGCTATACCAATGAATCCTATTGCAATTTTGAATTTTATTTCATTAGAAAGCTTTGTAGTTTTAATAAATTCTAGAAGGGTGATGCTCAACATCAAAGATAACAAAATAATAATTGAAGCAACAAAATAATTGGATATAAAGATAAATACAAAGCTTTTGTCAATGTTGTATATTAATTCAATTATTGATATAATTAGCATAATTATAGAAAGAAAAGAAATAGTAATGGTATCGACATCAAATTCTTTTTTATGATATTGTAATATATTTCTAAGCATATATAGCACCAAAATGCACAAATGTTGAGATTATTATAAGTAATAAGCCACTAGCTATTATACTGCCAGCGAGTGTATTAATATGTGGATTATTTTTATGTTGGTTTATTAAATAAATAATTATTCCTAATGAAGTTATAATTTCACCAACTGCGCTTCCAATATCTGATAAAAATTTGATTATATTATACAGCAAGCATATTCACCTTTTTTGATAAACTAAGAAATAGCAGAAGAGCACTTTTATTGTTATAATTTATTAAAAAATCAAATAATTTTTGATTTTGATAAGATGATAAGAATGCTATTGTAAATATATTTATATTATTAATTTCTGTGCTAATAATATCATTACTATTAATTTTATTAGTTTTATTAAGATCAAGCAAATTAAATTTTCCTAAATCATCTAATAATATTATATTATTGGCTTTTAGAATATTATTGTCAATTTTAAAACCACCTTTATTAATAGCAATTTCATAAATTGCTCTAGATATTATGCTTTTTAATGGATTCTTTATAATAGAAATCATATTGTTTGTAATATAGTGTTTGTTAAATTTGACATTACTATAAAGTTCATTTTGTATATTTTCTTCAAACATTTTTGTTTTTTTATTATTATTTTGTTTATCTATAATTTTAACTATTTCATCTATTTTCACTGCCATATTTTTAATAATTTTATTATTTTTACTTAATTTGGCGGCGCGTTTTATTGAACTATAAAAATTACTGCATTCTGTTTTAGGATAATATATATCATAATTGTATCTTATTCTTGTTTTATATGATTCTACTTTGAAGTCTGTAAGCTCTTTTATAATTAAATAAAAAAGTATACCAATTAATAGAATTGCAAAATTTACTATACCTCCTAAATAAAATATATGTAATTCTATTAAATAATTATTATAATTTATATTTAGATTATTAAAGCCAAATGAGAGTGGCAAATACAATAAGATTTGGCCATTTTGATGTATTGTATACATTTCGCTTAATTTATTATTTAATATAAATGTAATAGTACTATTTTTAAGCAAAATATTATTCAATCGCAGGATTCCAGTAAAATAATTATTTGTTAAATTTCCATAGAAGCACAGATTAGTACAATTTTGATTTAAAGGGTTTATTGAAAATAAGATTAATAATATAAGAATTAATGAAATTATGGCAATTAAAATTTTATTAAAAAATGAATTCATAATAATTCCCTAAATTTTTATACATGTGTAAATATATAACATAAGTTTTAATTTATGTTAAATTATTTTTATATATTATATATATGTAAATATATTTATATCTTACTATAAATTATTATATTTTAATAAATATACTAACCTGAGGATGAGATATTATTAGATTTATAAAAATAAAATATAATATCAAAGTAGTTGGTATAAAAGTTCGATATCATCATTTGCTGAAGCATTTACTTTTCTTTTAATTCTGCATTTTTGGCACTTATAGTAAATAATAATATTATTTCGTTCATCAACAGTCTTTATAGGCTTCATTATACCTTTACAGGATTCTTTGCGATCTCCTGGATTGATATCAACATGCAGGCTATATAAACAATAAGGGCAATGATCAGTATATCCATTACCTTCAACTTCTCTCTCACAGTTTATACATTTAAAGTTTTCCTTTCTTCTAATAAAAAATTTATTTATTTCATTTTGATTATCAAGCATTTTATCATCTATTTCTAAATTTAGAATTTTAATTATTTCATATAATATTTTATAATTAAATTAAAAATATGTGATATATAAATACATGTTATTATATAAAATAAAATATAGAAAGGTATAAATATGAAAAGATACTAAGTAAAATTAGGACAAGTTTAGAGGGATGTTTAAATCGTTAATTATTTAATGCATTGCTATATAAATATATAGTAGTGCAGGGATGGCGGAGCTTGGTCAAACGCGACAGACTCAAGATCTGTTGGCTTAGGCCTACGGGAGTTCAAAAGATCGAATAAATCTCCCTCCCTGCATAAAGAAAATAAATAATGAATTATATAAAATATAAATTAAATTATTATATTAATTATATTAATAAAAGGTGAATAAAATGATATCAAAAAAGAAAATTAATACTAAAAAACATGCTGTTAAATCTGTAAAGAAAGTTGCAAAAGCAAAAATATATAACATACCAAATTATGCTCAAAGTTATGAATTTACTAGTTCTGCAGCTTGTACAATGATGATTATTAAATATTTAAAGAAAAATTTTCAAATGAAGAAAGAGTCAGAATTTGAAATATGGCAGGATACAATAAATGGTAGCGTATGGCATGGGTCAAGATATGGCATAGCATATGCTTTATCAAAGCGTGGTATTAAACCTACAATAGTGAGCAATGCAAAAGGTACCGAAGGATATGAGAAAAAAATGGCTGTCTATGAGGGTATAAACTTGGACACATTGCTATCTTCCTTTAATGAGATTAAACAGAAAATCAATGATCTAAAGATAACTGAACAGTATGGTGTTTCATCAATAAATGGTATAAAAAAGCTTATTAATAATAAAAAAATACCTATAGTGCTTGTAAATGCAAATGCAATAAATATGTATATGGATCCTGCACCTCACTGGATTGTTGTAAAAGGTTACGAAAAAAATATCTTTTATATAAATGATCCTTACTCCGACAGTACATTAAGTATGGAAACAGAAACATTTAAAAATACACTCGGATTTGAGGGAGAGTATGATATGATTATTATCAACACAAAAAAGTCAAGGAAGTAAACAAGAACAAATAATTTCTCTTCTTTTATTTTTATTTTTTTAATTTTTTGATACTCCATATACTATCTTTTTATTTAAAGTTGTATTGAAGAACTGAAAATATAGAAAATATAACTATAATTGCAGTGGAAACTCTGTAGATTTAGCTGTATATAGTTTGCAAGTTTAAACAAACCTTTAAGAATTTAATATTATAATTTTAAAATAGGGGGTTGTAAGCTAACCTGGTAGACGGCCAGCTTCGGGAGTTGGTAATTTGGGTTCAAATCCCAACAGCCCCAAACCTTATTTTAGAGAAAAGCAGATTTAGATGTAGTGCTATCTAATAAGAGAAAGGTAATGCATTGTTGGCAGTTGTCATAACCTCGCTTGTCAAGAGGGTCATTAACCCAGCACAAGACATTAGGAAGTACCAAGAGGGTATGCAAAGCGGTTATTTTGGGCGAGGTCCTGACACAAGTAATGAGCAGCAGAGCAGGAGACCTAGAAGGCTTCCCAAGCTAACAATACACAGCCTAAGGCATTATACAATAATTAGGTTCGCAAAGCAAGCTAATGGCAACCTCTTCCTTACCAGCATGTTTGCAAGGCACGTTGATCTAGTACAACCAACATATATATAAACACCAGCAAGCAGGAGGTCTATGACGTAATAGACAGCATGGCTTTGAGCGAGATAGTCGAGTTGAAGAATAGTGTGGTAAAATGAACGTTATAAATAGCGAAGATAGACTCATTAACTTATTAACTTTAATTAAGTGATTTTTTGTTAGCTTATGCAATTTTCCTTTTAGTGCTTCTTATTTTGCTTATAATTACATATTATTAATTTATATTGTTATCGATGGTATTGATGGTATTATATGTAACAAATAAAGAATTAAACTAATTAATAATATAATAAAAGTAATCGATGGTGGAGATAAAAATTTTTCAAAAAACCAACGTAATCTTTCTCCTTTTTTATTAATATTGTATAAGTTAGTGGTACTAAATTGTTTTAAGTAAGCTGATCTGCTATTATAAGCCATTTTCAAAGAATAATAATCCACCATAAACTTGCTTGATAATTTATAAAACTGCATAATGTCATTGGCCAACATGCGAAAATAAGGTGAAATAGTTTCGAAAGTTTTCTTATCAGCTAATTTTGTTATTTCATTAAATTTTCTAATGTTTCTACTAAATTCTTTTATTGCTAATTTTTCTTCTAAGGTAAAATTTGCTCTCTGAATAAAAAGATTACTAAGACAATGATCTAAAAAGGCATATTTGAGTGAATTGTTAATTAGAGATTCACGTTTAGAATTTGGCATTATATCTCTATCGCCCCTAACATCTGCCAACCTCGTGAGATAAATGTAGAGGGCGTATTTGTCCGACATATGATGTAAATATCGGTAATAAAACTCAGACATAAAGTAAAAAATAAAGTAAAAAATAAATATTAAAACTTCAAAATATATTACAGAAACATCAAATATATATATTGGAAGTAGCAGTTTTGCTATTTGATAATGCAAACTGTCTAAAGCTATTAATACCACTACAATTAGTAAAAAAATTAATAATAAAATTAAAAAAATATTTGATAAGAAGTAGGCTGCAGTATAAAAGGTTTGTCGCTTATCAAATAACTTATTATCTCTAATCAAAAGCTCTTCTTTATTATACACTTTTTTATCTTTCTTATTGAAAAACATCTAATCATATTTTGCATAATTGTGTAAGTGCGCCTAGCGTTCTATCATCTTTTGTATAAAACAAAATAAGGTAATTTAGTTAAACCAACATAATTAAACATTTTATAATTTGCTCTTCTTGCCTTAGAAGATAAAACTCTTTTTCTTAAGTTATTTTTGGGTATAAATGGATAAAATCGTATTTCTTGGTGATTTAGCCACACAAAATTAACTATTAGAGGAGGAATAGCATATCCTGCCTTACTTATTTTGTCAATTATTTCCCAACCCGCTCCAAAGATAACATCCTTTGGTTTACTATGTTGTGTTTTGATCTGAGCTCTAAAATAACATCCAGTACACATAACATCCACTAATGGATAATTTTTAGGCAACACCATAAGTTTCCTTTTACAATTAGGGCATGCTATCTTCGCTACAACTTCTTTTTCTCCAGCTTCACCTATCTCTTTGGTTCTTGACATAAGATCACAATTTTCAATAAGTTTCTTTCATTCTTTTATATGTTTCTTCATATACTACAAAGTCAACTTATTTATACCTAACTTCTTGCTCTCTTTAGATGTTAGGTTAAGTATTTTGTTAGAATATCTATAAGTATCTTCTACATCTTTTATGTCGTCAACTTTAGCTTTGCTCTCATTCTTTTTATTTTTTTACTTTCATTAATCTATTTAGTTTAGTCTGTGACCTACCCCCAATTATTTTCATTTCAAATTCCTCTGCTTTTTTGCGCAATAATTCAGCTGCCTATTCTATACTTTCTGCTATTGATTTGTTATATTCATGTGAATTTATTTTATCTATACTTATTGCAAAGTCGGTCGCAAAATAGAGCACACTGTCAATTTTTTTTAAAACAATTATTTTATTATTAATTTTGAAAACATTCCTGCATTGCGCTCTTCATATTTCTAAGCTTATGAATTTTAAGCATGATCAAAGGCACAAGAAATGCAAATCGCCTTTACCTTCAGTTCTTTTAAAAAATGATGCAAGTTCAATAAGCTTCTTCTCAAATTCAGACAAAAGTTTATAATTTCTCGACATTTTGTTTGTATACAACACCAAAAAGAATGCGCAAGACTGTCTATACTATCTCATAATAATATTTTTGGCAGTAATTTTAATTAGAAAGAGATTACATTAACATTGTCAATGTTCTAAAACATTATACATGCAAGTTATTAATTCTGAAATACTGCTGCTATGAAAAATTTGGCGATTTATATAGCATTGCCATGCGCACTCTGTAATACTATTATTATAATATAAGTTTATATACTTTTGTATAAATTTTATATTTTTACTATTTTTCAAATTTTTGTATCTCTTTGCAGTTATCCTTAATATATCTATATCTTGCCTCTATATTGGCTGTTAATTGGTGGCTTAGTTTCTTTTATCGCTTGTATTTCTTCTTTATTAATCTTGTCTTTAGATGATAAATGGCATACATAAATCCTGAATTTTAAATTGCTAAAATCAATTCCTCTTTTTTTGCATAAATTCGCAAGTGCTATTATTTGTGTTAGATCATTTGATAACCCAGATACTATTGAGAAAGCATTACCGTAGCCATCTGTTTCATCACTTTCCACTTTTCCATTAAAAATATCTACACTAACTCCCTTCTTTGCTTTCTTGAATATCTTCCTTAAAGCAAGATAACATTTTAAAAAGTCAGTTATCCTTGTAGACTTAGTCTGCTTGCCAATATAAACAATACCTAAAGTCTCTTCATATATCTGATAAACAAACGACTCATCTGCTTTCTTATTATGGCCTTTACCCCAGAATTTAGGCTCTATTGTTTTGTATTTACTTGGATCTGGTAATCCCTTTCTATTAGCCACTTTATTACCGAGTTAATTTTTATATTATTACAAAGTAAGAGTTTAATAATTTTACGGTTATTTTGATTTTAATTGGAATTTCACTACTCATTTTTTCATAATTTATTCTTTGGGCAACGAACCATTTATAAGTAAAGACCCAAGGAGAGGGTGCTATAAACTAATCGATTCATCGAATATACAACAATATACAACGCCATACAACCTAGGTAATATACTATCAACACCAATAGCAATATAATAAATACAAGCATAATTGGTCATGTATTACATAGCTGACATAAACTTGAATGTTCTGGAAATTTCCAGTACTTCTGGGCATCATTATGCGCTCGGCGTCTTGTCCTTGATGGTTTCTAGGTTTTCCAATGCAAAAACTCCTGAATTTGTTTATTCTGAATATACTGATACATTAAGATTATAGCAATTACTAGTGCAAACAAATTTTTCGTTTTTTCTAATATCTCATTATAGGTATAAACTTTTTTTCTAACTTTTGTGTTTGCCTCATCTTTATAAGTTACGACCTTTTCTCTATAGTTTGGATAACTAGAATTATGTTCTAGTGCATTTCGCATAACAATATCAATATCTGCTAGCGCTTTGAAATTGCTGTTTGTTACTGCACGGATATTATTACTTAAATGGTCATAATGTATTTTACTATAATCGGATAAATCTTCTCCTTTTACTATTTCTACAATTGCTCTAATAATTCTGATTTGCTTCTCATATATTCCGACCAAATACCTGTATGTATCATTTACTTTAAGTATAGTGCTACTAGTCCAATGTTTTATTGGTTTAGCCATTACTTTAGTTTTATCTGGAATATTTTTTATTGACAAAAATATAACGAGCATATCCTCATCATTTTGTATTTAAGAACTTGACAAATTAAAAATCTTTTCATCGTCATTAAATATAGTCCCTACAGCAGGAGTTACTTTCTTTCTTTCGACGATAAACTCCTGTAGATAGTAGGGATAAGGCGATTTATATGAATATTACAATAGTAAAAAAATAAAATAGTAGAGGTATATGCTGCTGTACGTGTAATTGTGCAGCGATATGTATATAATGTGAAATTTGCGAAACATTTTATTGAGTTTGTAATGTGACCTGCATTGCAGTATTTCATTTATGGAATAATAAAATGTAAATCATATCTTATTTATAAAAAATCAATAAATATAAATATCTTAAAAAACAAAAATAAATATATGATAGATATGGAAGCATCTAAGAAAAATAAAATTAGAAATGAGAATGAAAATGATGTAATAATTGAAACAACTACTTCTTTTCATAAGCTTTTGAATGAATATGGTACAGCAGGAGTTAGAATAAAGGCAACAGAAAAAGAACAATATGAACAAATAAATTCACTTGTAAATAATAAAAAAGCCAGTATAGATAAAGAACTAGTTGACAGTATCCATGTAATTTATAATGAAAAAGAATATATAGAGATTTCGGTTGAAGGATACCCTAAATCTAAAGATGACGAGGTAGTTGATTTGTTAAATTCATTATCAAAAGAGGCTTATAAAGAACTATATGGAAATGATGAAAATGCACCGGTGATAGAAAAGAAAACCGGAGAGGAAAATGGAAAAGAATATGTAATACCTGGAATAACTACTTCTTTTCACGATATTTTGGATGAATATGGTACAGCAGGAGTTAGAATAAAGGCAACAGAAAAAGAACAATATGAACAAATAAATTCACTTGTAAATAATAAAAAAGCCAGTATAGATAAAGAACTAGTTGACAGTATCCATGTAATTTATAATGAAAAAGAATATATAGAGATTTCGGTTGAAGGATACCCTAAATCTAAAGATGACGAGGTAGTTGATTTGTTAAATTCATTATCAAAAGAGGCTTATAAAGAACTATATGGAAATGATGAAAATGCACCGAAAATTATTCATTTTCAAAAACAAAGTATAAATAATAAAGAGCAAAGGGAGAGAAAAGTAGGAAAATTCAGTAAAGAAAATACAAATTCGAATCTAAAAATAAAAAGATTTTTAAGTGATGACAAAGAAGTTATTGAAGAATTGAAAAAGACTGAGAATTTCATAAAGCAATACAAAGAAAAAGTTGACTATGAAAAAATGATGGGTTCGAGTAAAGTAGTTTTTATTTCTGATATTCATACAGATATAGAGCCAAAAGAAGAAATAATAAATAATTTAGAATTATTTAAAAAACTTGGCATAACTATAGTAGCACTTGAAATGTTTGATGAAAAAGATCAGGAAATTCTAGATAATTATTATGTTGGTAAAGCAACAAAAGAAGATCTTTCAATAGCTTTAAAAATGTGGGAAAAAGCGCCAGGTATGATAAAAGAATATATAAAAATTGTAGATAAATGCAAAGAACTTGGTATAAAAGTTATAGGAATTGATATACCAACTGAAGAATATAGTAGTAAGCCACCAATTGAAACATTTGAAGAGAGGAATAAGAATTGGATCAAGATAATAAATAAAGCTTTAAAAGAAAATCAAAATGCAAAAGTTTTAGTATTTGGCGGTGGGTACCATTTTTTAGATATGGATTCTGATCTGCTACAGGAAATGAATATTTTGTTATTTCACGGTGGGAATAATTTTGTAGAAAGGAAGACTGCAAAAAAAATAGCGGACGAATATAAAATATCAAATACTGTAATACAATTTGTAGGTGTTGAAAAACTAGATACTGAAAAAATATATTATTCTCCAAATTTCGATGATCTCTTACCTGTTGCTGTAAAAAAATTAAGATTTGAAAATGAAAAGTTTATGTTGCCAACCCCTGTTGCTGTAAAA